>SEHC01000208.1 GCA_004173415.1 Lysobacteraceae bacterium | reverse complement strand
CCGTTACCAGCAATACCCGGGATCGTCGGCCTTGTCGCCACTGACTTCACGAGTGCCCGTCTGATTGAGGCTCAACACGCCGCAATCGGTGTCCTTGCTTTCCTGCCTGCCTTCCGGAGTAGCGGTGATGCTGAAGCTGGTGGCATCGGCTTCGGCGATCGCGACCGCGTAATCGGACACGTCGGCGCTGCAACCCGGCCAGGCGGGGGCGTTGCCATCGGCATCCACGTAACTCATCTCCGTGGTGCGGTAGCGCTCCATGAACTGGGCCGCTTCCAGCGCACAACCGGCGGCGGTCGCACGCTTGGTCTTCACCACCGCCCAGTCGTAGCCGGCATAGGCCAGCGCCGCGAGGATGCTGATGATCAGCACCACGATCATGATCTCGATCAGGGTGAAGCCGGCGCTGCGGCTGCGCGAAGGTCCGTTGCCGCGCGTGCGTGCCAGTGCATTTCGATATGCGGTCATTGCAGTCAATCTCCTCGGGCTTCACGCCACGAAACGCGGCCTACGTTGCGGGGATCATCGGTGGGCAGGGTGCCGGTGCCGCCTGACGAACCGCCGACCACGGCCAGGCCACGCAACAGGTTGGCCATGGTGGGCATGCCGACGCCCAGGTTGACCGAGCCGACCGGGACCGGATTGCCTTCGTCGTCCTCCAGGGTCTCGTCGGTGAAGTCACCATCGCCATCGAGGTCGAAGAACGGATCCACCAGGCTGGTGCCGGTGAACGCGTCCATCGCGTTCAGATAGCCCTTGCCGTCGGTTTCGCAGGCATCGGCCGTGGGGATGACACTCGAGGTCACCAGCACGTTGGCCACGATCTGCGCGTCGCTGACGACGCGTTCGCCCTCGGCGGTGGAATCCGGCGGCGTCAACAGGTCCACGTACCAGCCCTTGGAATCGGCGGGCAAGGCTTCGTTCGGCTGGAAGCCGCGGACCGGCAATCCCTCACGGGTGCCGATGGCCTGCAGGGTACGCGCGGTCAGGTCTGTGCGCGGCGTGGTCGAGCCGAGGTCGATCAGTCCGTACAGGCTCTGTACCGAGGCGCTGGTCAGGTCGCCGGCGGTCATCATGCGGCCGGTGCCGAAGAACACCCAGGTCTTGTAGGTCTTCGGATCCAGCGCAACGGTCAGGCCACCGGTGATCGGCTGGACCACGCCGCTGCGCGTGGCGGTGAACATCGCCGCGCCGCTGTTGGCCACTTCCCAGTCGCCGGGGCTGTTGGAGGAAAGGTCGAACTTCCAGACGTTGCCCAGCAGGTCGCCGGCGTAGACCGAGTCGAGCGTGCCATTGGCGTCGGCGTCCCAGCCCACCGGCGCCGCGAGGCCGTTCGGGGTGCCGGTGGCGCCTGCGCCAGTGTCGATCTCGGCCAGCAGCGTACCGGTGGCCAATTCATAGACCAGCAGCACGGCACGGTCATGCGAGCTGTTGATGCCATTGCTGACGATCAATGCCATGGTTCCGTCATTGAGCTTGGCGATGACCGGCCGGCCCTGCACCAGGCCCATGTTGCCGCCTGGCGTTTCGTTGTCTTCCCACAGCACGTCGCTGGCATCGAAATCCGCGGGGCTGGTCACGTCCAGCGCGAACACGCCCTTGCCGCCCTTGCCCAGCGTACCCACCAGGATGTTCTGGTCGGGGGTCTGCTCGCGATTGGATACGACGGTCGGGCCGTCGACGAAATAGCGGTGCGCGTAGGACGGATTGCTGAGGGTGCTCAGGTCGCCCAAATTGATCCCGCGGGGGATGTAGCCGAACAGCTCGGCGCCGTCCTCGGCATCGAACGCATGCAGCATGCCGTCGTTGGCCCCGACGTAGAGGGTGCCGGTGTCGGCCACGAAGGTCGGCGACGAGGACACGATGTCGCCCAGCAAGGTGTTGCGGTTGCGCAGGGTGCCGCCTTCGCGGATCTCGCGGCTGGTCTCGCCGCGGATGTAGGCCGCGTTGTCGGCGCCACTGACTGCCGGTACCACCGTGCGCTCCAGGGCCGTTACCTGGGCGGCGGTGGGGAACGTGGCCCCTGCGGTTCCGTCATGGGTGACGATGTTGCGGTTCGCCGGGACATCGGGGATGCCATCGGAAGCGCGCCACTCGTAGTTCACGTTGACGCCGTCTTCCTCGTCCACCTCGTAGGAATAGAGTTCGCCCGTCCACACGCCCGACACGTAGGTGGCCTGGTAGACGCGGGTATCGGTATCCAGTCGCGTGGAGTTGGCCGAGACGTTGGAGAACGAGCCCGTGCGCTGGGTGACCGACGCCAGGGCATTGGCCAGGCCGCGGGTGAACTCGTTGGGGTTACTGGCCGCCAGGAAGGTGCCGTGGCCGTTGACCGCGGCATGCCACAGGTCATCGATGGTGGTGATGGTGTCGCCTACCGGGGTGGGCCAGCTGCTAGTGCCGGCAGTGATCCCAGGCAGGTCGGTATCGGGATTCAGGGTGCCCTTGAGGCCGATCGAGATCCCGAAGGTGACCATGTGCTGCCAGAACGCCGGATCGGCCGAGGTGGTGGGCACGATGTTGGTCATGCTGGTGTCGGTGCGCAGGTCGGTCTTCCAGTAATACATGGCGACGTCGGCCAGCGTGTTGGACTCACTGTCGGTGAAAGGCCGCACGGCGGAATAGGTGTAGGACGTACCGGTGGGACTGGTGATGGTAGTGCCGGCGGTGCCGTCGGCATTGTTGACGTTGGTGGTGTAATTGCTGTTGTCGTTCCAGTAGCCGTCAGTGGTGAGGATGGCGAAGTTCTGCCGGCATGCGTACTGGTCGGCTGCTTCCTCGGGACCATAGGCACCAGTAGCAGCGTTCCCCGAAAAGTAGATGCCAGCCTGTTGCAACGCACCCTTCAATGGCGTACCGCTGGTCGCAGTGGCGGCGAACAAGCGGCTGTACCACTTGGCACGGTTGTTGTTGGTACCGCCGGTGCCATTGGGATTATCGAACAGGCCATTGTTGTACTGGACCGGGATCGGTGCCGCCTGGGTCGGCATGTTGCCGGTGGTGGTCGCGTGGTTGCGACCCCAGATGGTGCGGAAGCCCACGCGCAGGTCGGTGCCCAGGCCGGCGAAGGCCGAACTGGCGCCGGCCTTGGCGGCCTTGGTCCGGGTGCGATGGTAGGAGTACCAGGTGGCGAAGTTGATCTTCTCCGCATCCTCGGTGCGTCCCGACGGGAACGCCGTGGTGGCCGGCCTGGCATAGGTGCAGTTGCGCCAGCCCCAGCCGGTCCGGTTGGTGTCGCATCCAACGCTGTCCTCACCGGTGTTGCTGAGCACGCTTTCGCTGTAGCTGTAGGTAACCGTGACGTTGGCGAAATTCGCTCCCTGCGCGTACACCCGGACGCGATATTCACCCGTACTCGGCGATGCGATCGTGCAGGTGCCTGCGTTGCCATTGGCCGTAGAGCGGCAGTTGTAGTTGCCAGTATCCGGGTTGGCGTTGAACCGCGCGTGCACGTTGGCGCACTGTGCGCTGCCGCTGGTGCATGTCCCACCCGAGGTGGTGATGACAAGGTTGCTGGAGTTGGCCGGCACATTGAAGGTGTAGTTGCCGGCGTAGTTGCCACTGGTCGCCGTCGCGGTCGTCGTCAACGTGCCGTTGCGCGCAGTAGGCGTCAGTTCGGGCGCCAGCCGTTCGCTGCGCACGATACGGCCATCGGTGCGTATCTGGAAACGGTACAGCTGCGTCGCGTCGGCCTGGTTGGTGGCACCCGCCTTCGGCGTGTAATAGGTGCGCACGCTGCCAGCCAGGTTGACCGTGCCGCTGGTCGTGCCCGCATCGGTATTGGTCACGAAGTTGGTGCTGTCGTAGGCCGATCCGTAAGTCGTGCCACCGGTCAGCGGGGTGCCGGTGGAGTCCAACCAGGGCTGGTACGTGTTGTTGGGGTTGTAGTACACCGTGTTGGAAACGTAGTACTGGTCGAAGACGGCGTTTACGTTGGCGCTGTCGCTCAGCCGGGTCGCGTCGTTGCTGGCGTTGCCGGTACGGTTGCTGGTGATACCACCACCTGTGATGCTGGCGATATCCGGGTTGTACATGTAGTGCCAGGCCATGGATCCGGAGTCGTCCAGGATGAACAGGACGTTCGGCGGGATGCGGCTGGCGGTGGTCAGCGGATCGTTGGGCAGGGTGATGCCGGCATTGACCGGCAGCGCCAGCAGCGTGGCCAGGAACACCGCGACGCCTGGGCTGCAGCGCGAGACGAGCTGCTGGAAGGGCGAGCGCGAGGGTTGGGTCGACTTGTGCATGACGTAGTCCTTACTGCACGATGAAATTGGTTTGCAGGATCACACTGGCGCGCGCGTCAGCCTGGCTGCGCGCGGTGACGCGGTAGCGCGGAGACAGGCACAGCGCATCGATCGGCACCTTGCGGTCGCAGCCGGGCCAGGTCGGCGCGGTGCCCATGTATTCGATGAAATAGCTGGGAACCGCGGTCCTGTCGCCCATGTCGTCGGTGGC
>SEHC01000207.1 GCA_004173415.1 Lysobacteraceae bacterium | reverse complement strand
TTCGAACGCCGCTTCGGCATTTCCGTCGACGGCTTGCAGGCCCACCGCAACGTCCCGCACATCGGCCGGCCGGCATTGATCGTGCACGACCTGGAGGATCGCGACGTGCCCTGGTCCGAAGGCGAACGCTATGCGCGCTACTGGCCGCAGGCGCGCCTGCTCACCACCACCGGCCTGGGCCACCACCGGATCAGTTCGGACCCGGCCGTGATCACCGATGCGTTGCGCTTCCTGCGCGGCGAATGCGTCGGCGAACGCGTCGTCTCCAGCCCCAACCTGCCGTTCGGCATCGCCTGACCCTCCCAGAAGGCGATGCATACGGGTGGGAATGGAAGCCCACCCACCTTGGTTGCATGGGTCGACGCCGCCGCGGTCGTTACAATTGCCGTCTGTTCCAGCAAAGAGAGCGCGCATGAGCACGCCGGCATCCAGTCTTCCCGACACGCGCAGCGACCATACCCCGCTGCGTTTCGTCACCGCCGCCAGCCTGTTCGACGGGCACGATGCGGCGATCAACATCATGCGCCGGCTGATCCAGGGCCAGGGCGCGGAAGTCATCCACCTGGGCCACAACCGCAGCGTCGAGGACGTGGTCCGCGCCGCGCTGCAGGAAGACGCCGACGCCATCGCCCTGTCGTCCTACCAGGGCGGCCACGTCGAGTACTTCAAGTACATGGTCGACATGCTGCGCGAACGCGGCGCCGGCCACATCCGCGTGTTCGGCGGCGGTGGCGGCACCATCACCCCGGAAGAGATCCGCGAGCTGCAGGACTACGGGGTCGAGCGCATCTACCACCCCAACGACGGCATGCACATGGGCCTGGTGCAGATGATCGAGGACGTGGTCGAACGGGCCACCGCCCATCGCCTGCCAACCGGCAAGCCGGCGCAGATTTCCCTGCACGACGAGATCGCCATCGGCCGCATGCTCAGCGCGATCGAGGAAGGCGCGCTCGACGATGCCGAACTGGCGCGCCTGCGCAAGCAGTGGCAGCTGGCCGGCAGCAGTACTCCGGTGGTCGGCATCACCGGCACCGGCGGCGCCGGCAAGTCCTCGGTCACTGATGAACTGCTGAACCGTTTCCTGGCCAGCTTCCCGCAGATGCGGGTGGCGGTGGTCTCGGTCGACCCCACCCGCCGGCGCACCGGCGGCGCGCTGCTCGGCGACCGCATCCGCATGAACTCGCTGCGCAGCCACCGCGTGTACATGCGGTCGATGGCCACCCGCCGCCAGCACGCGGCGACCAACCGCGTGCTCAAGGACTGCATCGGTTTCCTGAAAGGCCTGGGCTACGACCTGGTGATCGTCGAGACCGCCGGCATCGGCCAGAGCGATTCGGAGATCGTCGACCTGGTCGATTTCCCGATGTACGTGATGACCAGCGAATACGGCGCGGCCAGCCAGCTGGAAAAGATCGACATGCTCGACTTCGCCGAGCTCATCGTGCTCAACAAGTACGACAAGCGCGGCGCCGAGGATGCCTTGCGCGACGTGCGCAAGCAGTGGAAGCGCAACCGCGTCGCCTTCCAGACCGCCGACGAGGACGTGCCGGCCTACCCGACCATCGCCAGCCAGTTCAACGATCCCGGCATCAGCTGGATGTTCGTCAACCTGTGCCGCCTGCTGCGCGAGAAGCTGTCGTTGCCCGAGGCCCGGTGGACCCCGCAGCTGGACACCTCGCTGAAGGAACCGCGGGCCACCGTGCTGATCCCCGGGGCGCGCGTGCGCTACCTGGCGGAGATCGCCGAGCAGGGCCGCGGCATCAACAAGGCGGTCGAAAGGCAGGCGGAGATCGCCAGCCGCGCCCAGCACCTGTGGGAGTCGCTGCGTGAGATCGGCGACGGGAACCTGCCGAAGCCGCTGGATCTGTATGCAACGAATGATTTGCTCCTTCCCCCGTTCACGGGGGAAGGCCGGGATGGGGGCAAGGCCTCCGACCCGCTTCCATCGACCGACGGCCCCCACCCCAACCCTCCCCCGAAATCGGGGGAGGGGGCGAACCGCACCTCTCCCGATTTCGGGAGAGGTCGCGCCGAAGGCGCGGGTGAGGGCGCTCCTGCCCTTGACCGCTCACTCTTGACCCTGCGCCAGCGCTACCAGGACGCGGTGCACTCGTTGACCGCCGGGAACCTGAAGCTGCTGCGCGACTGGCCGCAGCGCCTGAAGTCGATCACCGACGAGCACTTCAGCTACGACGTGCGCGGCAAGGCGGTGACCGGCGAGAACTACCGGCAATCGCTCAGCCACCAGCCGATTCCCAGGATCGCCGCGCCCACGTACAAGTCGTGGGGCGAACTGCTGACCTTCCTGGGCAAGGAGAACCTGCCGGGCAGCTATCCCTACACCGGTGGCGTGTATCCGTACCGCCGCAGCGGCGAGGACCCGATCCGCATGTTCGCCGGCGAGGGCACCCCCGAGCGCACCAACCGCCGCTTCCATTACCTGTCGGTCGGCCAGCCGGCCGCGCGCCTGTCGACCGCCTTCGACAGCGTGACCCTGTACGGCGAGGACCCGGCGCCGCGGCCGGACATCTACGGCAAGATCGGCAACTCCGGGGTCAACATCCCGACCCTGGACGACATGAAGAAGCTGTACTCCGGCTTCAACCTGTGCGCGCCCACGACCAGCGTGTCGATGACCATCAACGGCCCGGCGCCAATGATCCTGGCGATGTTCATGAACACTGCCATCGACCAGCAGGTCGAGCTGTACCTGCGGGAAGATCCGCAGCGCTGGGCGCAGGCCGAGCAGGCCATCGCCGGGTTGTTCGAGGGCCGCCAGCGCCCGCGCTATTCCGGCGAACTGCCGCCGACCAACAACGGACTGGGCCTGGGCCTGCTGGGCGTGACCGGCGACCAGGTGGTGGACGCCGAGACCTATGCGCGGATCAAGGCGCGGACCCTGAAGACCGTGCGCGGCACCGTGCAGGCCGACATCCTCAAGGAGGACCAGGCCCAGAACACCTGCATCTTCAGCACCGAGTTCGCCCTGCGCATGATGGGCGACATCCAGCAGTACTTCGTCGACCACGGTGTGCGCAATTTCTATTCGGTGTCGATCTCCGGCTACCACATCGCCGAGGCCGGGGCCAACCCGATCAGCCAGCTGGCCTTCACCCTGAGCAACGGCTTCACCATCGTCGAGTACTACCTGGCGCGCGGCATGCAGGTCGACGACTTCGCGCCCAACCTGTCGTTCTTCTTCTCCAACGGCATGGACCCGGAGTACACCGTGATCGGCCGCGTGGCGCGGCGCATCTGGGCGCGCGCCATGCGCGAGCGCTATGGCGCCAACGAGCGCAGCCAGATGATGAAGTATCACATTCAGACCAGCGGCCGCAGCCTGCACGCGCAGGAGATCCAGTTCAACGACATTCGCACCACGCTGCAGGCGCTGTACGCGCTGTTCGACAACTGCAATTCGTTGCACACCAACGCCTACGACGAGGCCATCACCACGCCGACCGAGGAAAGCGTGCGCCGCGCGGTCGCCATCCAGATGATCATCAACAAGGAACTGGGGCTCAACTTCATCGAGAACCCCTGGCAGGGCAGCTTCGCGGTGGACTACCTGACCGACCTGGTGGAAGAGGCGGTGTACAAGGAATTCGAGGCGATCAGCGAACGCGGCGGCGTACTCGGGGCGATGGACACCATGTACCAGCGCGGCAAGATCCAGGAGGAGTCGCTGTACTACGAGCACAAGAAGCACGACGGCAGCCTGCCGCTGGTCGGGGTGAACATGTTCCTGCCCAAGGAACACGGCGGCGAGATCGCCACCGAGATCGAACTGATCCGTTCGACCGAAGAGGAAAAGGGCCAGCAGATCGCCAACGTGCTGGGCTGGCAGAAGTCGCGCAACGCACTGGCGCCGGCAGGCGAGACCTCGCACGGCCACGTGGTCGAGTCGGAGGACGAAGAAGTGCACGACGGCCACGGCCTGGGCTACCTGCAGGACACCGCCCGCGATCGCCGCAACGTGTTCGAGGCGCTGGTCGAGGCGGTCAAGACCCACTCGCTCGGCCAGATCAGCCATGCCCTGTACGACGTGGGCGGGGAATACCGCAGGAACATGTAACGGCTGGTCGCAGGCTTCCAGTGCGGGCCGGCGCACGCCAGGCGGAAGAAGCCGTCCTGCGCCGGGTTCCCCGCGCGGCCCTGCGGCACCGGCAATCGGCCGGCCATGTCCGCCGGGCTGCCGCTTCGCCGTCGACGGCGGCATTTTCACGTCGCCCTAAGCCCGTCACGGCTACGCCCGCGCCACCTGTTATTGCGCCGACTGCCAGGCCTATGCGCGCTGGCTGGACCAGCCGGGCCTGACCGACGCCCACGGCGGTACCGACCTGGTGGCGATGAACCCGTCGGCGGTGCGCTTCACCGCCGGCGAGGAGTCCATCGCCTGCATGTCGCTGAGTGAAAAAGGCCTGCTGCGCTGGTATGCGCGCTGCTGCCGTTCGCCGCTGGCCAACACGCCGCGCGACCCGAACCTGGCCTACGTCGGGATCTTCGCCGACCGCCTGTCGCCGCCCAGGATGGTCGACGCCGCCTTCGGCCCGCCCGGCGAAACCGTGCTCAATGCCGGTTCGGCCGTGGGCCGGGTGGGCACCACCCCGGTGACCTTCCTGGCCGGCGGGCTGCACATCGTCGGCGGCATCCTCGCGGCCAAGCTGCACGGCCAGGCGCCCACATTGTTCTTCGACGAGCACGGCCATCCGCTGCGTGATCCGCAGGTGCTGACCCCGGCGCGGCGGGCGCGGCTGCAGCCGACCCCCGACAGCTGACGCCCCAGGCCGGGCCGCGTGGGCAGGGGAGGTATCATCCCCGGCCCCGCTGCCTACGTATCCGCACCATGCGCAATCCCCTGCAGGAACAACTGCTCAAGGCCGGCCTGGCCAAGAAGTCCAAGCTCGACCAGGTGGCCCGCGACCAGGCCAGGCAGCGGCATGCGAAGTCGGCGCCCGCGGCCAAGGCCGAGCAGGCCGAAGCCGAGCGCGCGCGCCTGGAGAAGGTCGAACGCGACCGCGCCCTGTCGGCCGAGCGCAACGCCCAGGCGCGGTCGCAGGAACTGCAGGCGCAGGCCCGGCAGATCGTCGAGCAGAACAAGCTCCGGC
>SEHC01000206.1 GCA_004173415.1 Lysobacteraceae bacterium | reverse complement strand
ATCACGTCCATCGCGCGCTTGAGGCCGTCGGCCAGCGACTCGCGGCAGCCGTACAGGTTGTCGAACTTGGACTTGGTGACCGAGTCGTTGACGTTGATCGCCGGGACCAGCAGCGACTTGGCTTCGAGCATCTGGTACAGGCGGTGCACGCCGGTGGTGGTTTCTTCCGAAACGCCCTTCCAGTCCTTGACCACGGTGTGCCAGAAGCCGGGGCGTTCCTTGGCCACGCGCTTGAGCAGGGCCTTGATCACGCCTTCCTCGTGCGAGGACGCGGGCTCATCGACCCACTTGGAGCCATTCTCCAGCTCGTAACCCTTGTGGATCAGCAGGGTGACGTCGCCGCCGTCGTCGACGACCAGCTCCGGGCCCTGGCCGCCCGGGAAGGTCAGCGCGTCCAGCGTGCAGTCCCAGTACTCTTCCAGCGACTCGCCCTTCCAGGCGAACACCGGGGTGCCGGTGACGGCGATCGCGGCGGCGGCATGGTCCTGGGTCGAGAAGATGTTGCACGAGGCCCAGCGCACGTCGGCACCGATGTCCTTCAGGGTCTCGATCAGCACCGCGGTCTGGATGGTCATGTGCAGCGAGCCGGTCACGCGCACGCCGTCGAGCGGCTTGGCGGCGGCGTACTTCTTGCGGATCGACATCAGGCCCGGCATCTCGTGCTCGGCGATGTCCAGTTCCTTGCGGCCCCAGTCGGCCAGGGTGATGTCGGCGACCTTGTAGTCGCCCTCGGTCGAGAACTTGCGTACTGCGTTCATGGCATTGCTCCGGTGTATGCGATTGGATCGCAGGTTATCCGGGCGCCGTTGCAGGTTCATTCCACCGAGCCTGGCCGGACTCCATCGGTCTCGGTCGCAGCGCCCCTCGGCGAAGGGCGGCCATTATATCGCTTCTTCCGGATGGAAAGATGTTCAAGTTCCGTAAGCTTGGGTTAGGCTTGGGGCGTAGCGATTCACCGCCCGATCCAGAGCAGATCCGACGCCGATGAACGACCCGCGCAGCCTCGAGTTCGCCCCCGCCGACGCCCCCCTGCGCGACGACGTGAGGCGACTGGGCGCGCTGGTCGGAGACATGCTGGCTGAACAGGTGTCGGCGGATTTCCTTTCCGAGGTGGAAAAGGTCCGCCTCACCGCCATTGCCCGCCGCCAGGGCGATGCGCCGCCGGCTTCATTGGCCGGCTTGCTGGCCGGCCTGGAACCGCACCATGCCGAAGCCCTGGTCCGCGCCTTCAGCGCTTATTTCCAGGTGGTCAACATCGCTGAACGGGTGCACCGCATCCGCCGTCGCCGCGACTACCAGCGCAGCGGCAGTGCCCCCCAGCCCGATGGTTTGCACGATGCATTGATCCGGCTCAAGGCGCAGGGGGTGACGCTGGAGGAACTGGCCGGGTGGCTGCCACGCATCGATATCGAACCGGTGTTCACCGCCCATCCCACCGAGGCGGTCCGGCGCGCCCTGCTGGAGAAGGAACAGCTGATGGTCGCCAGCCTGGTCAACGACCTGGATGGCCAGCGCACCCCGGGGGAGCGCGCCACCGACATCGCCCGTTTCCGCATGGCGCTGACCTCGTCCTGGCAGACCGCCGATTCCTCGCCGGTGCGCCCGGGGGTGGAGGACGAGCGCGAGCATGTGGGCTTCTACCTGACCAACGTCCTGTACCGGGTGATGCCGGTGCTGTACGAAGCGCTTGAAACCGCCCTGGTCGAGACTTTCGGCAAGAGCATCGAGGTGCCGCGCCTGCTGCGTTTCGGCACCTGGGTCGGCGGCGACATGGACGGTAATCCGAATGTCGATGGCGGCACCATCGCCGCGACCCTGCGCGCGCAACGCGCGGCCATTCTCCAGTTGTACCTGAAGGAGTTGCGCCAGCTGACCACCCTGTTGAGCCAGTCCAGGGACGTGGTGGGCGTCTCCGCCGGCGTGGAGGCGCAGTTGCAGCGCTATCGCGCGCTGCTGCCGGAGGCGGCGGCCCGCTCCAAGCCGCGCCATGCCGACCAGCCGTACCGGCTGCTCATCGACCTGATGCGCGCACGCCTGCAGTCGACCCTGGACGACGCGGCGGGCGGATTCGGATCGCCGGCGGAGTTCGCCGCCGACGTGGACCTGATCCTGCATAGCCTGGAGCAGAACCGGGGCGTGCATGCCGGCTGGTTCGCGGTGCGCCGCCTGGCCTGGCGGGTGCGCAGTTTCGGCTTCCACCTGGCGCGGCTGGACGTGCGCCAGGAATCCAGCGTGCATGCCCGCGCCGTCGCCGCGGTCCTGCCGGACCAGGCATGGGAAACGCGCGATGCGCTCGGGCGAAGCGCCTTGCTGGGTCCCTACGCCAGTGGCGGCGAACCCCTTCCGGACGGCGACGACGAAGCCGGCCTGCGCATGGACTTGGTATTCGCAGCGCTGGCCGAGGCGCGTGCGCTGCATGGCACCGAGGCGATCGGCGCCTACATCATCAGCATGGCCCACGACCGCGCCGACGTGCTGGCCGTGCTCGCGCTGGCCCGGCGTGGCGGACTGGTGGACGCCGAGGGCAACGTGCCGCTGGACATCGCCCCGCTGTTCGAAACGGTGGACGACCTGCGCCATGGTCCCGACACCCTGCGCGAGCTGCTGGCCGATCCGGTCTACCGCCGCCACCTGCAGGCGCGCGACAACGTGCAGATGGTGATGCTGGGTTATTCGGACAGCGGCAAGGACGGAGGCATCGCCGCCTCGCGCTGGGGCCTGCAGCGCGGCCAGGTCGAGTTGCTGCAGGCGGCCACGGAACTGGGCATCAGGCTGACCTTCTTCCATGGCCGCGGCGGTTCCATCAGCCGTGGCGGCGGCAAGACCACGCGCGCGGTCGACGCCTCGCCGCGCGGCAGCGTCGACGGCCGCCTGCGCGTGACCGAGCAGGGCGAGGTCATCCATCGCAAGTACGGCATCCGCGCCCTGGCCCTGCGCTCGCTGGAGCAGGCGACCGGCGCCGTGCTGGCCTCCAGCCTGCGGCCGCGGCCACCGGAGCCGCGCGACGGCAAGTGGCGCGGGATCATGGACGGGGTTTCCGGCGCAAGCAGCCGCGCGTACCGGGACTTCGTCGGCGCGCCGCGATTCATGGACTATTTCCGCAACGCCACCCCGATCGACGTGATCGAGCGCATGACCCTGGGTTCGCGTCCCTCGCGACGCCTGGGTGAAGACGCCGCACTGGCCAACCTGCGGGCCATTCCGTGGGTGTTCGCCTGGAGCCAGTCGCGCGCGGTCATTCCCGGCTGGTACGGGGTCGGCAGCGGCCTGCAGGCGGTGGTGGATGAAGGAGGGGAGGACACCCTGCACGAGATGGCCCGCGACTGGCCGTTCTTCAGGACTTTCCTCGACGACATTTCCATGGTCCTGGCCAAGGGCGACCTGAGCATCGCCGAGATGTTCTCGCGCATGTCCGGCCCGCTGCACGGCGAGTTCTTCCCGCGCATCGTCCGCGAACACGCCCTGACCCTGCAATGGGTGCTGCGCCTCAGTGGCGATGCCTGGCTGCTGCAGCACGACCAGCGCCTGGCGCTGTCTATCCGCCTGCGCAATCCCTACGTCGACCCGATCAGCGTGCTGCAGGTCGACCTGCTGAAGCGCTGGCGCGACAGCGGGCGCGAGGACGAAACCCTGCTGCGGGCGCTGGTGGCCAGCGTCAACGGCGTCTCCCAGGGCGTGCAGAACACCGGCTGAGGGCTGAGTCGGCGCGCACGTGTCCGTGTAGGAGCTGCGTAAGCTGCGACCGGGATCCATGGATGCCCAGGGCGATTGAACCGCTGTATGGCTGCGGTCGCAGTTTACGCAGCTCCTACTGCCGGGCTGCGAGCCATTTCGACAGGTCGGCGACCACTGCGCTGCGCGCCGGTTCTGCCTCGTTGTAGATCTCGTGGTAGAGGTCGGCGTAGTCGTGGCTTTCGACCGTGGATGCAGGCGCGGCGGCGGCGAAGGCGCGGGCGCCGGCGGGATCCACCAGGCGATCGCTGCCGGCGATCTGCAGCAGGGCCGGCACGCTCCAGCCAGGTGCGGCCGCAATCACTTCCGGCCCGGCCTCGAAGATGTACTGGGCCAGCCGCGCGCTGACGCGGTTGTGGTTGTCCGGGTCGTCCAGGTAGGCGCGTTCGAGGCCAGGCGCATGCGACAGCTTGTCGGCGGGCAAGCCGTTGGCCACGGTCAGGTCTGGCGCGATACGAACGAGGAGCTTGCTCAGCAGGCGGTCGAACTTCCCCGCATGCGAGGCCAGGGCCGGCGAGGACGCGACCAGCCCGCGTGGACGCAGTCCCAGTTTGCAGACCGCGTGCATGGCCACCAGGCCGCCCATGCTGTGGCCGAAAAGGAAGGGCAGGTCGCTGCCTTCGGCGGCATACGCCTCAAAGACTTCCACGGTGTCGCGTGACAGGCAATCCGGGTCCTTGCCGCTGACCCCACGCTTGCCGCCCGATTTCCCATGGCCGCGATGGTCGAAGGCACGGGCCGAGATCCCCAGCGCATTGAGGTC
>SEHC01000205.1 GCA_004173415.1 Lysobacteraceae bacterium | reverse complement strand
TACGCGCTGTACCCGCACATGACCGTGGCCGAGAACCTGGCCTTCGGCCTGAAACTGCGCCGGCACGACAAGGCGACCATCGAGCGACGGATCAACGCGGCGGCCGAAACCCTTGGCCTCGGTTCGATGATGGACAAGCTGCCCGGGCAGATGTCCGGCGGCCAGCGCCAGCGCGTGGCCCTGGGCCGGGCGCTGGTGCGCGAGCCTTCGGTTTTCCTGCTGGACGAGCCGCTGTCCAACCTCGACGCCAAGCTGCGCCATTCGGTCCGCACCGAGATCGCGCGCCTGCACCGCCAGCTGGGCACGACCATGGTCTACGTCACCCACGACCAGGTCGAGGCGATGACCCTGGGCCAGCGCATCGTGGTCCTGAAGGACGGCGAGATCCAGCAGATCGACACGCCGATGGCGTTGTACGAACGGCCGGCGAACCTGTTCGTGGCCGGTTTCCTGGGGAGCCCGGCGATGAACATCCTCAACGGCACCCTGGTGCAGGCCGACGGCCTGCTTTTGGAAATGGGGCAAGGCCAGCGACTACCGCTGGGTGCGGCGACCGTCGATCCGCAATGGCTGGGAGAAGAGATCGCGGTGGGCATCCGTCCCGAGAACCTGCAGCCGGCAAATAGTAGCCCAGGCAGTTTTCAGGCTGTGGTCGAGGTTGTTGAGCCGGTCGGCAACGAGGTATTCCTCAACCTCCGGTATGGCGCACATGAACTCGTGGCGCGCGTCGCCCCCCGCGATCTGCCGGAACTGGGTGCCGTGTTGAGCATGAACCTTGCCACGGACCGGCTGCATTTCTTCGATATTGCTTCGGGCAATCGGTTGGACATCCCGAAAATCTAACGTGGCCCGAAAGCTCAGGGTTGGGTTCCATCCGGCATCATTAGAACCAGCGCCTCACACTTTTGGTTGGAGCAACCCCAATACCGATGCTCTTCTTGGCGTGTCCATGTAGCGGTCGAGGCGGCGTTGATATCAAAATTCCAGGTCTCGTTATCAGCCACCAATGTTCCCTTGATTGAGCACGGCAACCAATTGAATGCGCGACGGGGGCTTTGTGAATATTCCTTGCTCAGGCTGAAAAAACGCGCTATCTGCTTTTTATCAAGCGACCAAGCTTTACAGGCGGCTTCCAGCTTTTTATCAGGACCGCTATCGCTTGGTATCTCCGATTCCGGAGCCAGCACGGTCAAGATGCGTACGCTGCGATCACCTGTGCGGACTTCTGCGTGACACGCTGTCAGGAGCGGCAACAGCAGGAGTATCGGGAACATAAAGCCCAGCGCCTTCACCCTTGGTCTTGTAAGAAATGATGTCATGCTGATAGATGTCCTTGTCATTCAGGCTAAACTCGTTCTTCAACATGCTCGTCAGCTTGCCGATTGAAGCCTTTTGCTCGGCTGTCGGCGCGTCCCATGCCTTGGTTTTATCGCTGTAGTTGCCTACGACTTCGATTCCGACACTGTCTGCGTTGAGAGGGTAACGGTCAGGGTACGTCTTTCTTGATTCGTGGTCGTGAATTCTTCCGGGTGCCCAGCCCATTGCATCCACTACCTTTTGCTCGCTGGCCAAGCACGTTCCTTCTTCGTCGCACCGTGATTTTATTTTTCCAACATGGGAGACCTGTTTGTCCAGGCTTGCGGTCTGGTAGATGGAGCCATCTTTGTCGATTATGAAGTGCGCCCCGATTCCACTCTTGAAAGCGCTGAGGGCTGATGCAGCTGAATCGCCTGCTGTCCGGTGCATGACGATGGCGTGGTGATCGACAAGCGGCCCTTTCTTTTCTGTCAGCTCGCTTACTGGTTTCTTGATGATTGCGGGGTCGTCAAGAAAACCATCCTTGACGAGGCCCGGGGATGCGGCCTTCTCCAATAGTGGAGCCTTCAAGGCGGTTTCCACCTTGACACTTGCATGGAAGAAAGGACCTATTGGGCCGTGAGGCGAATAGATTGCAAACACAGACTCCGTACCAATGGCGTCGGTGCCTGCTCTCACTGCATCGATCCTTTTTATCAGTGGGTCTTTCCTGGCTTCGGCGTGAAGCGCATTCGCAATCTTCTGGGCATCCTCCTGATTCCACTTGCCAATAGCTTCGATTCCCTCGTGAATTTCCCCGCGAAGCGTAGCGCTCGGCCGGGAATCACGGTTTAAATCGTTGTTTGATCGTGGCATTGGCCTGCTCCTTGGCTTTTACGACTAGTTCCTTATAAGAATGCATTTTTTCCTTGTCAAGGAAGTCAAAATAGGAGTGACAGATCGCGTCGGAGTTTGAGGGGAGTAGTGGTGGCAACGAAAGGTTTGCATCATCAAGCAGGGGCGTGTTGATTTGTGCCGTGTCAAGGGGTTGATGCCAGCCCTCCGTGCGCCATGCGCGGCTATAGTTGGTCCTGATTCACGCATTGATCGGATTGTTTTCATATATGGATCGATGCTTTTGAAAACTGCCGCGGCGGGAGACCTGCTCAAGCTCCACGTGGCGCCGGACCGCCTGCATTTCTTCGACCCGGTCAGGGGGACGGCTGCTGCCTGGCTGAGCGGCGAAAGCGGCCGGCGTGCCGGCGGAATCCCTGCGGGCCTGACGTGCCGCCATGCCCTCCAGGCTAGGGGTTTTGCCCTCAGGACAACGCAGGGTGTCGGCTATACTCGCCCGTGGAATCGCGGTTTTGATAGCGGTTGCGCCAATTGAATCAATGGGTTGGCAATAATTCCTAATACAACTTCTTACTAGAGAGCAGCGTCACCGCCCTGCGGCGACGCTGCCGGACAACCACGCCGCATGCGCCTTTCCACGATCAAGCTCGCCGGTTTCAAATCCTTCGTCGACCCGACCACCCTGCACCTGCCCACCAACATGACCGGCGTGGTGGGGCCCAATGGCTGCGGGAAGTCCAACATCATCGATGCCGTGCGCTGGGTGATGGGCGAGAGTTCGGCCAGCCGGCTGCGGGGTGATTCGCTCACCGACGTGATCTTCTCCGGGTCGGCCGCGCGCAAGCCGGTGTCGCAGGCCACGGTCGAGCTGGTCTTCGACAACAGCGACCACACCATCGCCGGCGAATTCGCCGCCTTCAACGAGATCTCGGTCAAGCGCCTGGTCAGCCGCGACGGCACCAGCAACTATTACCTCAACGGCACCAAGTGCCGGCGCCGCGACATCACCGACCTGTTCCTGGGCACCGGCCTGGGGCCACGCAGCTACTCGATCATCGAGCAGGGCATGATCAGCCAGATCATCGAGGCCCGCCCCGAGGACCTGCGCGTGTACCTGGAAGAAGCTGCCGGCATCTCCAAGTACAAGGAGCGCCGCAAGGAAACCGAGACCCGGATCCGCCACACCCGCGAGAACCTCGACCGCCTCGGCGACCTGCGCGAGGAGATCACCAAGCAACTCGCCCATCTGCAGCGCCAGGCCAAGCAGGCCGAGCAATACCAGGCGCTGCAGGAAGAACGCAAGGTCAAGGACGCCGAATGGAAGGCGCTCCAGTACCGCGCCCTGGATGGCGACCTGCAGAAGCTGCGCGAAGGACTTTCGCAGGAAGAGACCCGGCTGCAGCAGCTGATCGCCGAACAGCGCGAGGCGGAACGCCAGCTGGAAACCGGCCGGGTCGGCCGCGAGTCGGCCAGCGACGCGCTCAACAAGGCCCAGGCCGAGGTCTACCAGGTCGGCAGCGCGCTGGCCCGCATCGAGCAGCAGATCCAGCACCAGCGCGAGCTGGCCGATCGCCTGCAGAAGGCCCGCGACGAAGCCCAGAACGCGCTGTCCGAACTGGGCCAGCACATCAGCGGCGACGAGACCAGGCTGGCGGTGCTGCGCGAGTCGGTGGCCGAGGCCGAGCCGCAGCTCGCCCAGCTGCAGGAAGACGACCAGCACAAGCAGGAAGCCCTGCGCGATGCCGAGACCCGCTTGTCCGACTGGCAGCAGCGCTGGGAAGCCCACAGCCGCGCATCGGCCGAGGCGGCGCGCGCCGGCGAGGTCGAACGCACCCGGGTCGACTACCTGGACAAGCAGTCGCTGGAAGCCGATCGTCGCCGCGAAGTACTCGGCAGCGAACGCGGGTCGCTCGACCTGGATGCGCTGGCCACGGCCTTCGAGTTGGCCCAGCAGCAGCACGAGACCCAGAAGGCCTCGCTGGACGGGCTCAATTCCGAGCTGGAGAGCCGCAAGCAGTCGGTCGGCCAGTTGCAGGAACAGCAGCGCGGCGCGCAATCGGAACTGGCGGACGTGCGCAAGAATACCCAGGCCGCCCGTGGCCGCCTGTCGTCGCTGGAAACGCTGCAGCACGCGGCGCTGGGACAGGAGCAGGGCGCGGCGGTCGCCTGGCTGAAGTCGCGCGGCCTGGATTCTGCTGCCCGTGTCGGCGAGAAGCTGAGCGTCGAACCGGGTTGGGAAAACGCGGTCGAAGGCGCGCTCGGGCAGTTGATCGAAGGCGTGCTGGTCGACGCCCCGGAAACCCTGGTCGACGCGCTCGCTGAGTTGGGCGAGGGCCGCATCGCGCTGGT
>SEHC01000204.1 GCA_004173415.1 Lysobacteraceae bacterium | reverse complement strand
ATGCGTTTCCGTCCCAGCTACTTCCCGTTCGTGGAGCCGGGTGCCGAAGTCGACATCGCCTGGCAGCAGGCCGACGGCAGCAGCCGTTGGCTGGAGGTGCTGGGCTGCGGCATGGTCCATCCCAGCGTGCTGAAGAACTGCGGCATCGACCCGGAGCGGTATACGGGTTTCGCCTTCGGCCTGGGGGTCGAGCGCTTCGCCATGCTCCGCTATGGAGTCGGCGACCTGCGCGCGTTCTTCGACAACGACGTGCGCTTCCTCAGGCAGTTTGCATAGCGGCTTCGGCCAATTGCTTCGTTCCGCCTCCGCGGCCCTTGATGCATGGCAATGGTGGGCCAAGGCCCACCCTACGGTAACCAGACGATGAAATTTTCCGAAAATTGGCTGCGCAGCCACGTACCCATCCAGGCTTCTCGCGATGAGCTTGCCGCGACCCTGACTGCGATCGGCCTGGAGGTCGAGGACGTCACGTCGCTGGGCGAATCGCTGGCCGGTGTGGTCGTGGCCCGCATCGTCGAATGCGCCAGGCATCCCGAAGCCGACCGCCTGCAGGTCTGCCAGGTCGATGCCGGACAGGGCGAGCTGCTGCAGATCGTCTGCGGGGCACCGAATGCGCGACCGGGACTGGTCGCGCCGCTGGCGACCATCGGCACGGTGGTCGGTGAACTGACCATCAAGGCCGCCAGGCTGCGTGGGGTCGAATCCAACGGCATGTTGTGCTCGGCCCGCGAGCTTGGCATCGACGCCGACGCCTCCGGCCTGCTGGAACTACCCGCTGATGCGCCGCTCGGCGCGCCGCTGGCCGACTTCCTGGGGCTGCCGGACGCCAGCATCGAGATCAAGCTGACCCCGAACCGGGCCGACTGCTTCAGCGTGCGCGGCATCGCCTTCGACGTGGCTGCCGCGTGCGGCAGCGGCGTGGTCGCCTTCGACGCCACCCCGATGCCCGCGCTCAACGACAGTGTGCTGGCCGTCGAGCTGAGCGCCGGCGCCAAGGTCCCGCGTTTTGCCGGGCGCGTCATCGAGGGAGTCAATGCCGCGGTCGCCACGCCCATCTGGATGGCCGAGCGCCTGCGACGCAGCGGTGTGCGGCCGATCAGTTTCCTGGTCGACGTGACCCAGTACGTGATGCTGGAGCTCGGACAGCCGATGCACGCGTTCGACTGCGACACGCTGACTGGACCCATCGTGGTGCGCCACGCCCGAGAGGGAGAAGAGGCAAAGCTTCTCGATGGACGCACGGTGTCGCTCAGCGACGACTTCCTGGTGGTATCGGACAGTGGCGGGGGCATTGGCTCACGGGTGGTCGCGCTGGGCGGCATCATGGGCGGGTTCGACACGCGGGTGACCGAGGCCACCCGCAACGTGTTCCTGGAAGCGGCGCACTGGATTCCCGCCGCGATCATCGGCCGCGGCCGCAAGCTGGGATTGCACACCGACGCAGGGCACCGCTTCGAACGCGGCGTGGACCCCGAGTTGCCCTGCCAGGCGATCGAAGTGGCTACGCGGCTGATCGTCGAGCTGGCGGGCGGTTCGCCCGGCCCGCTGGTGGAGGCGGTGTTGCCGGAGCATCTTCCGCAGCCGGCCCGCATCCACCTGCGTCGCGCCCGTGTCGCGCGCGTGCTCGGTATCGAAATCGCCGATGCCGAGGTCGAGCGCATCCTCGGCGCACTGGGCATGCATGTGGAACCGGTCGCCGATGGCTGGCAGGTGGCTGCGCCCACTCGCCGCTTTGACATCGCCATCGAAGAGGACCTGATCGAGGAACTGGCCCGCATCCACGGCTACGACCGCATCCCCACGACCCTGCCCGGCGGCGCCACCCGCATCGCCGCGCCCAGTGAGACGCGCGTGGAGCCGTCGCTGGTCCGCCAGCAGCTGGCCGCGCGGGATTACCTGGAAAGCATCAACTATGCCTTCGTCGACGCCGCGCTGCTGTCGCAATGGAGCGCCAGCGAAGGCGCGGTGCCGCTGGCCAATCCACTCAGCGCCGAACTTGCGGTGATGCGCACGCGGCTGCTGCCCGGGCTGGTTTCGGCCGTGCAGCGCAACGTGGCCCGCCAGGCCGGGCGGGTGCGCCTGTTCGAGCTGGGCAACGTGTTCAGTGCGCGGACCGGCGCCGCTCCCCTGGAGACCCCGCGGGTGGCCGCCGCCATCCACGGTGACGCAGGCCTGGAACAGTGGGGCGGGGAGAGCCGCAAGGCCGATTTCCATGACCTCAAGGGCGACCTGGAAAGCCTGGCCGCGGTTTCCGGGGCGACGCTGGAGTACCGGCCCTCACAGCAGCCGTTCGGCCACCCGGGACGCTCTGCCGATGTGTTCCGCGACGGCCAGCGCATCGGCTGGATCGGCCAGCTGCATCCGCGCCTGCTGCGTGCGCTGGACCTGGATGGCGAGGTCCTGGGTTTCGAGCTGGACCTGGCGCCGCTGGCCTCGCGCGCGCTGCCGAAGGCGACCGAGCTTTCCCGCTTCCCGTCCGTCCGTCGGGACCTCGCGTTCGTCGTCGCCGACGAAGTGCCTTGGGCGGCGATCGCCGCGACCGTGCGCAGCGCCGCCGGGCCCTTGTTCCGGGACCTGATGGTGTTCGACCGGTACGTCGGCGCGGGGGTCGAATCCGGTCAAAAGAGCTTGGCTATAGGCTTGATTCTCCAAGAAAATTCCATGGCATTGACCAAAGCGGAGATGTCCGAACGCCTGTTCGACGAAGTCGGGCTGAACAAGCGCGAGGCCAAGGAATTCGTCGACGCGTATTTCGACGTGCTGCGCGAAGCGCTGGAGCAGGGTCGCCAGGTCAAGCTGTCGGGCTTCGGCAACTTCGACCTGCGTCGCAAGAACCAGCGCCCGGGCCGCAATCCGAAGACCGGCGAGGAGATCCCGATCTCCGCCCGCACCGTGGTCACCTTCCGCCCCGGGCAGAAGCTGAAGGAACGCGTGGAAGCCTACGCCGGAGCCGCCCATGCTTGATCCGGGCAGCAACCGCGAACTGCCGCCGATCCCGGCCAAGCGCTATTTCACCATCGGCGAGGTCAGCGAGCTGTGCGACGTCAAGCCGCACGTGCTGCGCTACTGGGAGACCGAGTTCCCGAGCCTGGAACCGGTCAAGCGCCGCGGCAACCGCCGCTACTACCAGCGCCACGACGTGCTGATGGTCCGCCAGATCCGCGGCCTGTTGTACGAACAGGGCTACACCATCGGCGGCGCACGCCTGCGCCTGGAAGGCGAGGGCGCCAGGCAGGAATCGGCGCTCAGCAACCAGATCGTCAAGCAGGTGCGCATGGAGCTGGAAGAAATCCTGCAGTTGCTGCGTCGCTAGCCCGGCCGCCGGCGCGATCCGGGTCCAAATCCGGCTATAATCTCCGCCCCGCCGCCATGGCGGGGCATTCGCACAAGTTCGGGGCGTAGCGCAGCCTGGTAGCGCATCTGCCTGGGGGGCAGAGGGTCGTCGGTTCAAATCCGGCCGTCCCGACCAATCGCGAAGAAGATCAATGACCCGCATCCCGATGCGGGTTTTTTTTTGCCCGCCATCGCGTCGCACTGGACTAAGATTGGGCCATGCATCCGCGCGCACTCGAACTGATCCGCACGCTGGAACTGGAACCGCATCCCGAGGGCGGGCACTACCGGCGCGTGTACGAGGCCAGCAAGCAGGTGGAGGTCAACGGGATGCTGAGGCCGTTGCTGACCTCGATCCTCTTCCTGCTGACTCCCGGCGTCGGCAGCCGCTGGCACCGGGTCGACGCGACCGAAGTCTGGGACTGGCAGGAAGGCAGCGCGGTGGAGCTGCTGATGTACGACGCCGATGCGCGCATCCTCAGCCGCGCGCAACTGGACACCTCCGCCCGCGGCGGCCAACTGCTGCAGGTGGTGCCTGCCGGGATCTGGCAGAGCGCGCGCACCCATGGCGACTTCAGCCTGGTCAACTGCTCGGTCTCGCCAGGGTTCGTCTGGAGCGGGTTGGAGCTGCTGGACGAAGACAGCGCCACGGGCCGCGAACTGCGCGCCGCCGGCGGCCTCGGGCAGGGTCTGGCCGGCGCTGCCGGCTGAACCGGTTCCTGCCGCTGCTTTGGCGTCCAGGCTGGCGCGCCGGGCCTGCGGTTAACCTGCACGACCCGCTGGCCGTCACCGAAGGATCCTGCATGCGCCCGTTCGTCATTGCCTGCGTGGTTGCGCTGGGCCTGGCTTCGCCGGTCCGCGCCCAAGCCCCGGCGGTACCTCCCGCCTCGCTGCCGGCGCCGGCAGCGCCGGCACCGGCACCGGCCGACGATCCGCTGCAGGTGCGCGACGAGCCTCCGGTGGTGGTGACCGGCGTACAGCCCGGCCCGGGCCTGTGGAAGGTTTCCCGTGCCGATGGGCACGCGCTGTGGATCCTCGGCACGCTGTCGCCGCTGCCCAGTGGCATCCGCTGGAAGGCTGACGAGGTCACGGCGATCCTCGAGCAGGCCGGGCAGGTGCTGGGGCCGCCGGGCGTGGTCGTGGATGCCGACATCGGCATCTTCAAGGGGCTGATGCTGCTGCCCTCGGCAATGAAGGCGGCGAAGAATCCGGAAGGCAAGACGCTCGACGAAGTATTGCCGGCCGACCTCCACGCGCGCTGGCTTGCGCTCAAGCCCAGGTATTTCGGCAATGACCGCGGCGTGGAGAAGAAGCGGCCGCTGCTGGTGGCCAACGAGCTGTACACCCGGGCCAACCGCAAGGCCGGCCTGGGCCAGAAACCGGTGGTGACGCCGGTGATCGAGGCGGTGCTGAAGCGCCGCAGGATGGAAGTGACCTCGACGGTGCTGAAGATCACCATCGAAGACCCCAAGGCCGCGATCAAGGACTTCGCCCGCGAAGGCGTGGACGACCTGGAATGCTTCCGGCTCGCGCTGGACCGGGTCGAAAACGACCTGCCGGTCATGGTCGACCGCGCCAACGCCTGGTCGGTCGGCGACCTGGAGGCATTGCGCGCGCTGCCTTCGGAAAAACAGGCCGGCGCATGCATGTCGGCGATGATGGGCAGCGAGTTCGCAAGGAAGCGCGGCATGGGCGACATCGAAGCGCGGATCAGGAACCACTGGCTGCAGGCCACGGAAAAAGCCCTGCAGGCCCATCCGGTGACCTTTGCCACCCTGCCCATCGCCGAGCTGCAGAAACCCGACGGCTACCTGTCCTACCTGCAGGCCCGCGGCTATGTGGTCGAGGCTCCCGAGTAGCGCCGGGGCGCAGCGCCCGAGCCCGTCCTGAAATGCGTGGGAGCTGAAGGGGTCCCGGCCGGAAGGGCTCAGCCGGCCACTTTGACCGCCGCTTCGGCGGCCGCCAGTTGCGGCCAGCGGGCGAGCACGGCGGCGCGGATGCCGGCCGCGTCGATGCCGGCTTCGGCCAGCAACTGTTCGCGGCTGGCGTGGTGCTGGAATTCGTCCGGCAAGCCCAGGTGCAGGATCGGCAGGTGCACCTGCTCGGCCTGCAGCAGTTCGGCCACGCCCGAACCGGCGCCGCCCATGACCACGTTGTCCTCGACCGTGGCGAAGCCCTGGTGGGTGCGCGCCAGTTCCAGCAGCAGGGCATGGTCCAGCGGCTTGACGAAGCGCATGTTGACCACGGTCAGGCCGAACTCGCGGCCGACCTCTTCGGCTGCCGGCACGGTGGCGCCGAAAGCGAGCAGGGCCACGCGGGTCCCGCGCGCGCGCACTTCGGCCTTGCCGATGGGCAGGGTGGTCAGCGACGGGTCGATGGCCACGCCGGGGCCGGTGCCGCGCGGATAGCGCACCGCGGCCGGACCTTCGAAAACGAAGCCGGTGCTGAGCATCCTGCGGCATTCGTCCTCGTCGGCCGGGGCCATCACCACCATGTGCGGCACACAGCGCAGGTAGCTCAGGTCCAGGTTGCCGGCATGGGTGGCGCCGTCCGGGCCGACCACGCCGCCGCGGTCGATGGCGAACAGCACGTCCAGCTTCTGGATCGCCACGTCGTGGACCAGCTGGTCGTAACCGCGCTGCAGGAAGGTCGAATAGATCGCGACCACCGGCTTGGCGCCCTCGCAGGCCATGCCCGCGGCCAGGGTCACCGCGTGCTGCTCGGCGATGGCCACGTCGAAATAACGCTGCGGGTATTCCTTGCTGAAGCGGACCAGGCCCGAGCCCTCGCGCATCGCCGGGGTGATCCCCATCAGCCTGGGTTCGGACGCGGCCATGTCGCACAGCCAGTCGCCGAACACGTCGGTGTAGGTCGGCTTCTTCGCCCCGGCCTTGCTGACCAGGCCTTTCTCCGGATCGAACGGCCCGACCGCGTGGTAGCCGATCTGGTCGCCTTCGGCCAGCTCGTAGCCCTTGCCCTTGGTGGTGATGATGTGCAGCAACTGCGGGCCCTTGAGGGTCTTCAGGGTCTTCAGAGCGCCGACCAGTGCGGGCACGTTGTGGCCGTCGATCGGGCCGGTGTAATGGAAGCCCATCTGCTCGAACAGGGTGGAGGGCACGAACATGCCCTTCCAGTGTTCTTCCCAGCGGCGCACGAAACGCGCCGGCGGCTTGTGCTTGTCGCCGAGCAGCTTCTTGCCGCTTTCGCGCAGCGCATTGAGGGTGCGGCTGCTGCTGATCCGGCCCAGCATCTTGGTCAGGCCGCCGACGTTCTCGGAAATCGACATCTGGTTGTCGTTGAGCACCACCAGCAGGTTGGGCTCGGGATCTTCCATGCCACCGGCGTGGTTCAGCGCCTCGAAGGCCATGCCCGCGGTCATCGCGCCATCGCCGATCACCGCCACGACCTTGCGGTCGCTGCCGGCCTGCGCGCTGGCGATGGCCATGCCCAGCGCGGCCGAGATCGAGGTCGAGGAGTGGCCGACGCCGAAGGTGTCGTACGGGCTTTCCTCGCGCTTGGGGAACGGGGCCACGCCCTCGGCCTGCTTGACCGTGTGGATCTGGTCGCGGCGCCCGGTCAGGATCTTGTGCGGGTAGGTCTGGTGGCCGACGTCCCAGACCAGCCGGTCTTCGGGCGTCTCGTAAAGGTAATGCAGGGCCACGGTCAGCTCGATCACGCCCAGCCCGGCGCCGAAATGGCCGCCGCTCCTGCCCACCGATTCGATCAGGTAGGCCCGCAGCTCATCGGCGATGGCGATCAGTTCGGATTCTTCGAACTGGCGCAGGTCGGCGGGGAGGTTGATGCGGGACAGGCGCGGGTAGCGGGTGGGGTCGATCATCCGCGCTATTTTCCTCCGCATTCAGGAGGCGGGCAAGCGAGCTCATTCAGTTT
>SEHC01000007.1 GCA_004173415.1 Lysobacteraceae bacterium | reverse complement strand
GGCCTGTGGTTCGGCCTGGCCAACGCGGCGTGGGAGACGGCCACCGCAGGGCTTTCGCCGTGGACCCTGAAGGTCAAGCCCGACTGGTCCTCGCTGGACAAGGTCGGCGCGCACGAGCATCCCCGCCGCGACTACGTGCAGCGCACGCTGGCCCCACGCGATCGCCTGCAGGGCGTGTACTACGCAGCCACCGAACACGACGAGGACCAGCCGGTGCACCTGAAGGTGGCCGACACCAGCATCTGCGTGACCCGCTGCGCGGAGGAATACGACAACCCGTGCACCCGCTTCTGCCCGGCCGGCGTGTACGAGATCGTCAGCGAAACGGCCGCCGACGGCAGCAGCGGCAAGCGCCTGCAGATCAACGCAGCCAACTGCGTGCATTGCAAGACCTGCGACATCAAGGACCCGTACGAGATCATCACCTGGGTCACGCCGGAAGGCGGAGCCGGCCCCAACTACCAGAACCTCTAGGACATGCCCGGCGCTTCGCCCGGGGACCCGGCCGCTCCCTGCCAGCGTGGCCGTTGCCGGCTTGACCGCCGCGGGCGCGGATCGATGACGCTTGCGCCGGGCCCTGCATGAGATCGACCTCCGGCGAGCACTACCTTGCCCTGGACCATGTCCGCGCCCTCGCGGCCTTCATCGTGTTCTGCTGGCACTTCCTGCATGGCTTCAGCGGGCAACCGGTGGCCCTGGGCTTCACCCCCGCCGTATTCCCGCTGGCCCTGCTCGACGAAGGCCATACCGGGGTCGCGCTGTTCATGACCCTCAGCGGCTACCTGTTCGCCAAGCTGCTGGATGGCAAGCGCATGCACTACGGCTGGTTCATCTGGAACCGGCTGGTGCGGATCGTTCCGCTGCTGCTGCTGGTGATCGGCGGCATCGGCCTGTACCGGTACCTGGCCGACGACGGCTTCCAGATGTACCTGCAGTTCGTCAAGCTGGGCTGGCTGCTGCCGACACTTCCCAACGGTGCGTGGTCGGTGACCGTCGAACTCCATTTCTACCTGGTCCTGCCGCTGATACTGGTGCTGTCGCGCAGGTCCATCGGCTGGCTGGTGGCGCTGCTCGTGGCGGCCCTCCTACTGCGCACCTACCTGCACCACCGCAACGGCGAAGTGCAGACCCTCTCCTACCTGACCCTGGTCGGGCGCATCGACCAGTTCCTGCTGGGGATCCTGGCGTTCCACCTTCGCCGGCACTTGCGCAAGCGCCACTGGCTCGCCGCGGCGACAGGCCTCGCCTTCCTTGCCTTCTACTGGTACTTCGACCTGATTGGCGGCTTCATCTCGTATCCGTCCTATCCTTCCCCCAGCCGGCTGTGGATCGTCCTCCCCGCCCTGGAGGGAATCGCCTACGCCACCCTGATCGCCTATTACGACAGCTCGTTCCAGCCCGGTCGCACGGGCCTGTCCGGGCTGATCGGCAGGTTCGGCACCTACTCGTATTCGATCTACCTGCTCCACTTCTTCCTAGTCTTCAGGATGTCGGCCTTCATCGGCAGCGTCATGGACCTGTCCAACTTCTACGTGGCCTGCGCCTGGTCGCTGGCGTGTTTTTGCCTGATGTATCCGGTGGGGTACCTGAGTTACCGCTTCGTCGAGGAACCTTTCCTCAGGCTGAGGCACCGGTATGCGATCTCCTCGGCAGGCACGGCAACGTTAGAGGCCGGGGGCCGCGAACCGGCCCGGTGATCCAGGACGCCCCGGCCGGCGCCCGGTCCACAGGAGTGGACCGACATCGGCCACCGCCGCGCCCTCCGGCGCCCTAGGGTTGCCGGGGCTGTTGCGGTGGGCCCTGGGTGGCTTCTGCAGCCGCCGCCGCCGCTGGCCTGGCGACGGATGGAGCGCGCGTACGCCGCACGACTTCGCCCGATTCCAGTACCAGGTGGTAGCTCTCCGGATCCTGTTCGAAGCGGGCCCGCGGCATCAGCAGCGGCACGATCCTGCTGCTCAGGTCGGGTTCGCTCATGAAGAACATGTAGCCCGGCACCGCGCTGTCCTTGAACACCGGCCGCGCCTCGTCGATCCGTGCAAGGCTGGCGCGCAGCGACCTCATGTAGGGGCGTACCTGCGCGCCCAGCACGAAGTCGTAGTTGTGGGCGCGGGCATGCTCCAGGGAGGCGAACTGGAGCACCGCCCAGATCGCGAGCGTGGCCACGGCCAGCGCCCGCGCATGCAGCGGGGCGATGCGGAACCCCGGGCTTCGCACATGCTGGACGGATACCAGCCCCAGCAGCAGGAACACCAGGAAAATGGATTCGTAGTAGTACCTGTAGTAGTGGATGACCGCTTCGCCCATGAACATGCGGTTGGAGGAGGTCAGTGGCAGGAAGTCCAGCGCAGCGACCAGCAGCAGCGCCGCCCAGGCCTTCCATGCGCCACGGGCCAGGGCGATGCTGGCGGTCGCCGCGACCAGCCACGTCCCCAGTGCCGCCCACAGCAGGCGACGGTCGAGGCTGAAATCCGCGGTCAAGGTGTCCGCGTTGACCCCGAGGATGCCCGCAAGCAGCATCCCGACCATTCGCCATTCGAAATCGATGATCCCCGGCAGGGTGAGGCTGAAGCCGGAGGGGATCTTCAGTTTGTAGAACACGACCACCGCGATCGAGACCAGCAGCAGGCAGGCAGGCAGCAACACCGCCTTGAACGGTTCGGCGCGGAACCGTTGGGGCAACGCCAGCCACCCGGCCACGCCCATGTAGACGGGGAGCAGCACCGCCTTCTGGTACACGCACAGGTCCAACCCGAACGCGACGGCCGCCAGCCACAGGTGGCGAGGCCGGCCTCCATCCAGCCAAGCGAGGTAGTGGTAGATGGCCATCATGCACAGGGCGACGTGCGGCACCCGCAATTGCGCGTTGGCGAACCCGATCAACCCGAACAGCAGGAACGCGCAGGAGGCGTAGGCGCAAGTCAGCACGTCGGCAGCAGTACCGATCCCGACCCGGCGCAGGGTTGCCCGCAGGTAGACCACCGCCATCAGGTGGAACGCGAGCAGGATGACCACCGCCACCTCAAGGCGCATCGCTCCGGGCCGATAGACCAGCCAGGAGCTGAGCCGATGGAACGGGACCCAGTGCTCGTTCAACGGCGTCAGCATCAGCTGGAGCAGGTCGCCCCGATGCAGGTACATGAAGAAGTCGAGGTCGTCGTTGCTGAAATCGGTGCCGGTGAGCAGGATCCAGCCGAAGGCGGCGATGCTGAGGCCCACGTAGGACCAGACCAGCATTGATTGACGTATTCCAGGGTTGGGCATGAGGGGCTCGTTGGATTTCGGCGATGGCGTCGTGTCGCCGATGTCGCGGCCCGCAGTATGCCCCGGCAATGCGCAACCGGGCAGGTGCGTCGCACGCGCTGCCTCGCGCCCGCGCCCGGATGCCACGCACAGCCACGACCCCGCCATCGCGGAACGTATAATCGAACCGGTCAGGGCCTCATGCCTCGGAGACGGATGGACACACCTACCCTAGCGTCCCCGGATGCGCCGCTTTGCGTGGATCTCGACGGTACGCTGCTCAAGTCCGACCTGTTCCATGAATCGGTGCTGGCGCTGCTGCGCATCAATCCGTTCTACGCGTTCCTGCTGCCATGGTGGCTGCTCAAGGGCAAGGCGGCGTTGAAGCGCGAGATCGCCTCCCGGGTGTCGCTCGATCCGGCCACGCTTCCCTACGACGAGCGCGTGCTTGAAGTGCTGCGTTCGGCCAGCGGCCGCCGCCGCGTGCTGTGCACGGCTTCCGACCATCTGCTGGTCGACCCGATCGCCAGGCACCTGGGCCTGTTCGACCAGGTCCTGGCCAGCAACGGGATGGAGAACATGCGCGGCGGGCGCAAGGCCGAAGCGTTGCTGCGACTGTTCGGCGAACGTGGCTTCGACTACATGGCCAACGAGCGCGTCGACCTGCAGGTGTGGAAGCATGCGCGCAAGGCGTGGCTGGTGGACGCCAGCCCTGCGCTGGTGCGCGCGGCCGCGGCACTGGCGCCCGTCGCCGGCAGCCTGCCCCGCGCCTCCCGCGGCATCAGGTCATGGCTGGAAGCGGCACGGCTGCACCAGTGGCTGAAGAACGTGCTGGTGTTCGTGCCCCTGCTGGCCTCGCACCGGTTCCTCGAATCGGACTCGGTACGCGATGCGGCGCTGGCGTTCATCGCCTTCGGCCTGTGCGCCTCGGGCGTCTACATCATCAACGACCTGTTCGACCTGCACGCCGACCGCAAGCACCCGCGCAAGCGCTACCGCCACTTCGCCGCCGCCACCCTGCCCCTGGCGCACGGCCTGCTGGCCGGCCCGGCGCTTGCGCTGGCCGGCTTTGCGGTGGCCTGGCAGGTCAATCCGCTCTTCACCTCGGTCCTCGCGGTCTATTACCTCACCACGCTGGCCTATTCCCTGCGCCTGAAGCAGGTGGTGATGCTGGACGTACAACTGCTGGCGGCGCTGTACACGCTGCGGATCATCGCCGGCGCCGCGGCGATCGCATCGGGGCTGTCATTCTGGCTGCTGTCTTTTTCCATGTTCATCTTCCTCGGCCTGGCGATGCTGAAGCGCTATACCGAGCTCTCGACCATGGTCTCGACGGGCCAGCAGCGCGCCAACGGGCGCGACTACGAGATCGGGGACCTGCCGTTGCTGCAAGCGCTGGGATGCGCCAGCGGCTATATCGCGGTGCTGGTGCTGGCCCTGTACATCAACAGCCCGGAGAGCGTCGCACTGTATTCGCGGCCGCAGTTGCTGTGGCTCCTGTGCCCACTGCTCCTGTACTGGACCAGCCGGGTGTGGGTGGTCGCTCATCGCGGCGGCATGGACGACGACCCGATCGTGTTCGCGGTCACCGACCGGGCCAGCCTGGCGATCATCGCCGGGTGCGGACTCATCGTGTTCGGGGCGATGTGATGGGCGACACGGGCACGTCGTGGGGAGGCTATCCACGCGCGAGCCAGCGGGTTTCCATCCTCAACGACCGTGACGCGCCGTTGCCGCCGTTCGAGGGCCGGGCGCTGCCCTACGGCAACGGCAGGAGCTATGGCGACAGTTGCCTCAACGACGGCGGCACCCTGCTGCACGCCGCCGGCCTGGACCGCTACATCCGCTTCGACGAGGCGACCGGGGTACTGGAGTGCGAGGCCGGCCTGTCGCTCGCCGAGATCGTCGCCGGCATGCTGCCCCGCGGCTGGTTCCTTCCGGTCACGCCGGGCACCCAGCATGTCACCGTGGGCGGCGCGATCGCCAACGACGTCCATGGCAAGAACCACCACCACCACGGAAGCTTCGGCGAACACGTGCTGGAGCTGGAGCTGCTGCGCAGCGATGGCTCCAGGCGCGTTTGCGGTCCCGGGCAAGAGCCGGAATGGTTCGCGGCCACGCTCGGCGGGCTCGGCCTGACCGGGGTGGTGACCCGGGCGCGCCTGCAGCTGCGGCGCGTACCCGGCCCCTGGGTGCAGGCCACGACCCGGCGCTTCGCCGACCTCGGCGAATTCTTCGCCCTGTCCGAGGCGACCAGCGCCGACGAATATTCCGTCGCCTGGGTGGATTGCCTGGCCAGCGGCAAGCAGCTGGGCCGCGGCGTGTTCACCCATGCCAACCACGTCGCCGCCACCGCCACCGCGCGGCCGGCGCGACCCCGCCTGGCATTTCCGTTCACGCCCCCTTTTTCGCTGGTGAACCCGCTCAGCCTGCGCCTGTTCAACCAGCTCTACTATCGCCGTTCGCCGGCCGTGCCGCGCACAAGCGTCGGCCATTTCGCGCCGTTCTTCTATCCGCTGGACGCGATCGGCCACTGGAACCGCATGTACGGGCCGCGCGGACTCCTGCAGTACCAGTGCGTGGTGCCGCCGGAGGTTGCGGCCCCGGCGATAAGCGAGATCCTCCAGCGGATCGCCAGCCACGGCAGCGGCTCCTTCCTCGCGGTGCTGAAGAAATTCGGTTCGCGCCGTTCCGCGGGCATGCTTTCGTTCCCGCGGCCCGGCACCACGCTCGCCCTGGATTTCCCGAACCGGGGCGCGACCACCCTGCGCCTGCTCGACGAACTGGACCGCGTGGTCATGCAGGCGCGCGGCGCGGTGTATCCGGCCAAGGACGCGCGCATGTCCGCGGCCATGTTTGCGGTATCTTTCCCGCGTCTCCCCGAGTTCCTTCCCTATGTCGATCCGCGTTTTTCTTCCGGTCTCTGGCGCCGCGTCATGGTGAGCGGATGAGCAATGTCCTGGTCATCGGCGCCACCTCCGCGATCGCCGAACGCTACGCCCGCCTCGAGGCCGAACGCGGGAGCGCCCTGTTCCTGGTTGCCCGCAATCCCGCCCGCCTGCAGGCCATCGCCGCAGACCTCGGCGTGCGCGGCGGCGGTACGCCCTGCGTCCACCGGCTGGAGGTCAACGACATCGCCGCGCATGAACCGATGTTCGACGCGGCATGGGCGGCGATGCAGCGCATCGACGTGGTCCTGATCGCCCACGGCACCTTGCCGGACCAGCGGGCTTGCGAGGAAGACACCGCGCTCGCGCTCAGCGAGTTCTCGACCAACGCCACCTCCACCATCGCGCTGATGGCCGGACTGGCGCGCAGGCTGGAGCGGCAGGGCTCGGGGACCCTGGCGGTGATTTCCTCGGTGGCCGGCGACCGCGGCCGCGCCAGCAACTACCTCTACGGCAGCGCCAAGGCCGCGGTGACCGCCTTCGCCAGCGGGCTGCGCCAGCAGTTGCGCGACCGCGGGGTCAACGTACTCACCATCAAGCCCGGTTTCGTGGACACGCCGATGACCCGGGAATTCCGCAAGGGCCTGCTCTGGGCCCAGCCCGGGCAGGTGGCCAGGGGGATCGCCCGTGCCATCGACTCGCGGCGCGGCGTTGCCTACCTGCCCGGCTTCTGGTGGGCGGTCATGCGGGTCATCACCCATATCCCAGAACCGGTGTTCCGCCGGATCAAGCTCTGACCCATGGCCGCAACGCAGCCCAGAATCGTGATCACCGGCGCCGCCGGCCTGGTCGGCCAGAACCTGGTGGTGGAGCTGGAGTCGCAGGGCTACGCCAACCTGGTCGCCATCGACAAGCACGCCTACAACCTGGCCATCCTGCGCGAGCTTCACCCGCGGATCACCGCGATCGAGGCCGACCTGGCCGCGCCGGGGGCCTGGCAGTCCGCGCTGGCCGGCGCTGATTGCGTGGTCCTGCTGCATGCCCAGATCACCGGCAAGCATGGCGCTGACTTCATCCGCAACAATATCGACGCCACCGGCCGCGTGCTGCAAGCATGCCGCGACCAGCACGTGCCCTACCTGGTGCACGTGAGCTCCTCGGTCGTGAACTCGCGGGCGACCGACCACTACACCACGACCAAGCGCACCCAGGAGCAGATGGTCGCGGCCAGCGGCATCGCCCACTGCGTGCTCCGGCCCACGCTGATGTTCGGATGGTTCGACCCCAAGCACCTCGGCTGGCTGTCGCGGTTCATGGCCAGGACCCCGGTGTTCCCTATACCGGGCGATGGCCGGTTCATGCGCCAGCCCCTGTACGAACGCGACTTCTGCCGTTGCCTGGCCGACTGCATCGCGCGCAGGCCCGCCGGCCGGGCCTACGACATCGTCGGCGACACGCGCATCGACTACGTGGACATCATCCGCACCATCAAGCGGGTCAAGGGCCTGCGCACCAGGCTCGTGCACATCCCGATCGGGTTCTTTTCCCTGCTCCTGCGCACCTACGCACTGTTCAGCCGCAAGCCGCCGTTCACCGCCGACCAGCTGGCCGCGCTCACCGCGGGCGACGATTTCACCGGCGTCGACACGCGGGCGGTGTTCAACGTGACCCAGACGCCTTTCGAGGAGGCGGCCCGCGAGGCGTTCTGCGACCCGCGCTATGCCGACGTGGTGCTCAAGCGATGAAACACTATGCCGTGATCGGTTCCGGTCCGATGGGCTTGATGGCGGCCATCGCCCTGCTCGACAAGGGCCACCGCGTGGACGTGTACGAGCGCGACGACCGGCTCGGCGGGATGTCGGCCAGTTTCGATTTCGACGGGCTGCAGATCGAGCGCTATTACCATTTCATCTGCAGGACCGACCTGCCGCTCTTCGCCCTGCTCGACCGCTATGGCCTTTCGGCCAGGCTGAAGTGGGTGGACACCAGGATGGGCTATTTCTACGAAGGCGCGCTGCACCCCTGGGGCACGCCGCTGGCCCTGCTGAAATTCCCCCACCTGGGGCTGCTCAGCAAGCTGCGCTATGCCGCGCATGTCATGCATACCAAGGGCATCGACGACTGGAGCGCGCTGGACCAGGTCAACGCCACCGACTGGATCAGGAAATGGGTCGGCGGCAAGGCCTACGAGGTGCTCTGGCGCCGGGCGTTCGAGTTGAAGTTCTTCGACTACGCCCCGGCGCTGTCCGCAAGCTGGATCGGCACCCGCATCAAGCGCATCGCGCTGTCGCGCAGGAGCCTGATGCACGAGAGCCTGGGCTACCTGGAAGGCGGGTCGGACGCCCTGCTGGCGGAAATGGCGCGCGACCTGCGCGCGCGCGGCGGCAACCTGTTCCTGGGGCGCGGGGTCGAGGAGGTGGTCTGCGCGGATGGCCGGGTCTCGGGCATACGCTCGGCCGCGGGGCTGGCCGGATACGACGGCGTGCTCTCGACCGCCCCCATCCAGTACGTGCCACGGATGGTGCCTGCGCTGCCCGCCGACTTCGTCTCGCGGATCGAGGCCATCGACAACATCCCCGTTGCCTGCGTCATCCTCAAGCTCGGCCATCCGCTCAGCGCCAATTTCTGGATGAACATCAGCGACCGGGACATCGACATCCCCGGCGTCATCGAGTTCAGCAACCTCAATCCCTGCGCGGGCCAGCACGTGCTGTATGCGCCCTTCTACATGCCCAAGACCCATCCGAAGTGGTCGCGCAGCAACCAGGAACTGATCGACGAGGTGATCGGCTACCTGCCGCGGCTCAATCCCGGTTTTCGCCCCGACTGGGTCCTGGCCAGCCATTGCCACCGCTACGAATTCGCGCAACCGATCTGCCCGCCGGGCTTCCAGCGGAAATTGCCGCCGATGCGCACCCCGGTCGCGGGTTTCTACATGGCCGATACGGCCTACTACTATCCGGAAGACCGCTCCATCTCGGAGAGCCTGCGGGTGGGCAACGAACTTGCGCAGGCGGTGCATGCCGGCGAGCCGCAATGAGCCGCGAGTTCCTGCGTTTCGTCGCTGTGGGCGCGGTGGCCGCGGCGGCCAACATCGGCTCGCGGATGCTGTTCGGCGCCTGGCTCGGCTACCTGCCGTCGATCGTGCTGGCGTTCTTCGTGGGCCTGAGCACTGCGTTCCTGCTAAACCGCTGGTGGGTGTTCGCGCGCAGCGGCAAGCACTGGGCCAACGAGGCGACCTGGTTCACCGCGGTGAACCTGTTCGGGCTGCTGCAGACGGTGTGCATCTCGCTGCTCCTGGCGCGTTACCTGCTGCCCGCGCTGGGCCAGCGCTCCGGGGTCGACACCACCGCCCATGCGATCGGCGTGCTGGCGCCGATCGCAACCAGTTATCTGGGCCACAAGTACCTTTCCTTCAGGAAGCAATGAGATGGCCAACGAAGACCTGAAGTCCCTTTACCGGCACCGCTTCAGCGAAAGCGAACTGCCGGCCAAGAACGCCCTGTGGAAAGTGCTGTGCGACAGCCATTTCCAGCAGTACGTGGATGCGGGCAGGGACACGGTGCTGGACCTGGCTTGCGGCTATGGCGAGTTCATCAACAACATCCGTGCCGCGCGCAAGCTGGCGGTGGATCTCAACCCGGACAGTCCCGCGGCGGTGGCCGACGACGTGGTTTTCCATGCGGTCGCCGCCAACCGGCTGGACCCGATCCCGGATGCCTCGGTGGACGTGGTCTTCACCTCGAACTTCTTCGAACACCTGCCCGACAAGGCGGCCCTGCACGAGGTCCTGGGCGAGGTCCATCGCATCCTCAAGCCCGGCGGCAAGCTGGTCGCCATGGGCCCGAACATCCGCTACCTGCCCGGCGCCTACTGGGATTTCATCGACCACCACCTGCCGCTGTCGGAACGCTCGCTGGCCGAAGCCCTGCTGCTGGCGGACCTGCAGCCCACCCGGGTCATCGACCGCTTCCTGCCCTACACCACGCAGTCGCGGCTGCCGAAGGCGACGCTGCTGGTGAGGATGTACCTGGCCTTGCCGCTGGCATGGCGAGTGCTGGGCAAGCAGTTCCTGGTGGTCGCGGCCAAGCCGGCGCGCTGAGGCGGGTCGCGACACCCCGCCCGGGCCTACCTGGCCGGCACCTTCTTCACCACCTTGCCATCCTCGAGCACCAGGTAATACTCCTGCGCGGCAGGGTCGAATCGCGCGTCGGGAATGAACAAGGGGACTATTTGCCGGGTCCAGTCCGGCCCGACCAGGATCGACATGTACCAGGGCACCGAGCTGTCGCGGAATACCGGCGCCGGCTCGCCGATCCCACCCAGGCCCTCACGCAGGTTGCCCATGTAGGCGTGCGCCTGGCGGCTGATGTCGAACTCGAGGCTGCCTGCGCGCGCCATGGCCACCGCGACCAGGTTGGTGCCTGCATAGGCGGCGACGATCGCGATGGCCAGCGCCGGGCTGCGCAACGACTTGCCGCGCTCCCGCCAGGCCGCGGTTACGCCGGCGCAGATCAGGCCGCAGAAGATGGCCACCAGGTAGACGGTCTCGAAATGGTAGCGGTAGGAATAGGCGGACAGCAGGCCGAAGAAGGTGCGGTTGGACGTGGTGAGCGGCAGGAAATCCAGGGCCACCACGAACAGCATCCCCACCCAGACCAGCCAGACCCGGGGCGCCAGCCGCAGGCTGAGCAGCAGCATCGACAGCCAGAACGCGCCCGCCACCCACAACAGCGCCACATGGGTCGGGGCCTCCACGTTCTCGACCTGGTAGGCGGTCACCCCCAGCAACGCCGCCATGAAGGCCTTGATTACGGTCCACTCGACCGACAGGGTCAGGGCGATGCCGGGGCGCATCTGCGGGGGCAGCATCATCATGTAGACGATGACGAAGGCGATGGCGATGGCAAGCAGGACCGAAGGAAGCGCCGCCGCGCGAACGGCCTCGGCCATTCCCCTGCGGAACCTGCCCGGCACGGCCAGGAAGCCGACCACCAGCATGTAGACCGGGATCAGTACCGCCTTCTGGAAAACGCACAGGTCCAGCAGGAAGGCCGCCGCCGACAGGACCGCATGCCGCCTCCCGCCGCCCTTGAGCCAGACCAGATAATGGAAGATCGCCGCGGCGCACAGCATGGCGTGCGGCACCCGGAGCTGGGCGTTCGCCCACCAGATCATCCCGTACAGCAGCAGGCCGCAGCACGCGTAGGCGCACACGATCACCCTGGCGGACAGGTCCAGGCCGAACTGGCGCAGCGTGGCGTACAGGTAAGCCAGGGTTCCCAGGTGGAACGCGATCAGCACCAGCAGTGAGGCCTCGAAACGCATGGGCGCCACCGCATACACCAGCCAGCTGCTGAACCTGTGGAAAGGCGACCAGTGTCCATGCAGCGGCGAAAACATCAGCCGCAGCAGGTCCCCGTCACGCATGACCACGAAATTGTCCAGGTCATCGTTGTTGAAATCGTTGGTGGCCAGGATGAACCAGGCGAAGCAGGCCACGCACGCCGCCACGAACATCCAGGTCAGCGCACTCGAGCGATCCATTCTTGCCATGGGTTACCTGTGGTGAGTCAATCTGTCGTGGATCTACTTGTCGTGACTCGTGGGCACCGGGACGTCGGACCTGGACTCGTCGAGCTTTCGATTGCCGGCGGGTGCGGATCGTGCAGACCGGCGCCATCCTATCCTAGTGATCGCGGCCTTTCTCCCCATCATCAAACAGGATAAGGTCCCCGTCGCACCGCGCCCCCGGCGCCTGGCGAGTCCAACAGGTCGCAACCGATGCTCCAAGATTCCGACGCCGAACGCGCGCCCCTGCTCTGCATAGGCCACAGCCACCTGCGCTGCGTGCAGGCGGCCGCGCTGGAATCGGGCACCGCCCTGGACGCGATCAATTTCTGGGACGACAACAGCGTCATCCTGAACAGTCCCGAGGCGCCGGTGCTGGTCGAAGCGCTGCAGCAGCGGATCCGCACGCACCAGGGCACGGTCTATTCGTACATCGGTGGCGGCGCGCACACGGTGATCGGACTGGTGTCCCACCCCCGGCGCTACGATTTCGTGCTGCCGGAGAACCCGGACCTGCCGATCGACCCGCGCGCCGAACTGGTTCCGGCCGACGCCGTGCTGGAAGTGCTCGAACGCGAAACCGTACCTTACCTCAAGCTGATGCTGCACCTTCGCACCCTGGCTCCGGACCGCCTGGTGCACATGGAACCTCCCCCTCCTTGCCTGGACAACGACCGCATCGCCCCGCACATCCCGTGGCCGCTGTTCCCCGGCATGCTGCAGGAAGTCGCACCGCCCTGGCTGCGCTACAAGGCGTGGCGGCTGCATTCGGGGCTGGTCTCGCGCTGGTGCGCGCAGCAGCGGATCGAGTTCCGCGCCCATCCTCGCGCCGCGGCCGATGCCGCCGGCTTCCTGAAGGACGAGTTCTTCCTGGATGGCGTTCACGCAAACCCGGGCTACGGCCACCTGCAGCTGCAACAGATGGAAGGAGTCGCGGCGTGAGCCATCCTTATTCCGGGGCTGCTGCCTACCGGCGCTGGCGCAGTGGGGTCGCCGCGGTTGCTCCGGGTGAGCTCGACCCGGTGGTGGAATTTCCCTTCCTCATCTCGCAAACAGACAGGATCGCCGCTGCGGGCAGTTGCTTCGCCCAGCACGTCGCCCGCCACCTGCGCGGCCGGGGATTCGATTTCCTCGACGAGGAGCCGGCCCATCCGCTGCTGCCGGCCGATACGGCCGCCCGCTACGGCTACAACCTGTTTTCGGCGCGCTACGGCAACGTGTACACCTCGCGCCAGCTGCTGCAGCTGCTGCGCCGCGCCTACGGACGCTTCGTGCCCGGCGAGGATGCATGGTGGCAAGGGGGGCGCGTCTATGACCCGTTCCGTCCGGGCATACAGCCGGGCGGATTCGCCACCCGCCAGGAGTACGAACTGGACCGCGCCCAGCACTTCGCCGCGGTGCGCAGGGTCTTCGAACGGGCCGATGTGCTGGTCTTCACCCTGGGCCTGACCGAATGCTGGGCCTCGCGGCAGGATGGCGCGGTGTATCCGCTGTGCCCCGGCACCCTCGCCGGCAGCTTCGACCCGCAGCGCCACCAGTTCCTCAACCTGGAAGTGGAAGAGATCCAGGCGGACATGCAGGCGTTCATCGAAGAACTGCGCGCGATCAATCCACGCGTCCGCCTGATCCTCACGGTGTCGCCGGTGCCCCTGTCGGCCACCGCGCTGGACCGCCACGTGCTGGTTTCCACCAGCCTGTCCAAGGCCGTGCTGCGGGTGGCCGCCGAACGCCTGTCGCAGCTTCCAGGGGTGGCCTATTTCCCCGCCTACGAGATCATCACCGCGCCGTCGGCCGGCCCGGGCTACTTCGCCGAGGACCTGCGCTCGATCCGCGAGCAGGGGATCGAGCATGTCATGCGGGTATTCTTCCGCCACCTTTGCGCGACGCCTGGCGAGGCGGAACCGGTCGCTGCGCAGGAGCCGGGCTTCGTGTCGAGGATGCACGAGGTGGTGGACGCGATGTGCGACGAAGCGCGGCTGGACGCGTCGCCACCGGCCTGATCGCCATGGTCGATCGGCCGGGATGGCTTTATCCTGCAACCAGGCAAGTTCGTTGCCGCGAACGGATCGATCGGAAACACCCATGACCGCACCACTCGATTTACCGACCCAGGCCGGCTCGCTGGACTCGATGCGCGCGCGCGCCGAGTCCATGGCTTCGGAACGACGCTACGCGGAGGCGATTGCATTGGCCAGCCAGGCCCTGCAGGCCGGCCCGGATGAGGCGCTGGAGCGGTTGCTTGTGGAATGGCGTTGCCGCGAGTTCGATACCCGGCCCGCGTCGCAGGCGCGACCGGACTGGCCGCCGGCCTACGCCGACCCTTTTCCGCAGCTGCGCGGCTTGCCCGAGGTCGAGAAGGACCAGTTGAGCGCCGACATGCTGGCCGGCAGCATCCTGCACCACGGCAGCCTGCTCGTGCGCGGACTCATCGACCCGTCCGTCGCCGCGTCGATGGCCGAGGGCGTCGACCAGGCGTTCGCCGGGCGCATGGCCCAGTCGGACGAGTATGACCAGGCCCTGGCCACGCCGTGGTACCGGCGCCTGCCGCTGCCGCCGGACCACCTGGTCGAACGCAGCAGGGAATTCGTCGAATCGGGTTTCGCCGGGGTCTACATGGCCGACTCGCCGAGGATGCTGGCGCGCTTCATCGAACTGCTCCACGGCACCGGAGTGGTGCCGATGATCGCCGAGTACATGGGCGAGGAGCCTTTCCTTTCGGCGGGCAAGACCACCCTGCGGCGCGTTCCCAGCAGCATGAAGACCACCAGCTGGCACCAGGACGGCGCCTTCCTCGGCCAGAGCATCCGCAGCGTCAACCTGTGGCTGAGCCTGTCCGATTGCGGGGTCGATGCCTCGGGCCTGGACATCGTGCCGCGGCGTCTCGATTACCTGGCCGAGCGCGGCACCGGCGGCGCCTACTTCGATTGGGACGTGGGCGACCAGGTGGCCAGGAGCGTGGCCGGCGACATCCCGGTGGTCAGCCCGGTGTTCCGTCCGGGCGATGCCGTGCTGTTCGACCACATGATGCTGCACCGCACCGGCCTGCCGGCCAACATGACCCGCGACCGCTACGCAATCGAAGCCTGGATGTTCGCGCCGTCGAGCTATCCGCTGCAGCACCTGCCGCTCTACATCTGACCGAACGCCCGCCTGCGGCCAGCGGCCGCGCGCTTCCCCCGAAGGAACCTGACCCACGATGCCGCCACTCGTTCGACCATTGCCCGCAGACTATCCCTCGATACGGCAGCACCTGGATGCGCTCGAGGACACGCTGACCGGGGCAAGCAACCGCGACCCGCCCTTGCCGGGCTCGCCGCTGAAGTTCCGCAGGTACAACCCCAAGATCCGCCGGCTGGGCCTGGACTGGCCTTCCACCGCCATGACCATGGTCGGACGCAAGCGCCTGCACAACTTCCGCAAGCTGGTGGAACGGGTGATCCGCGGCAACGTGCCCGGCGACATCATCGAAACCGGGGTCTGGCGCGGTGGCGCTTCGATCATGGCCAGGGCGGTCCTGGATGCCTGGCAGGCTGGCGACCGCAAGGTCATCGTCGCCGACTCCTTCGAGGGACTGCCGCCGCCCAGCCCGGGCCAATGGCCGGCCGACGAGGCATCGGACCTGCACACCTACGGCGAACTGGCGGTGTCGCTGGAGCAGGTACAGGCCAATTTCGAGCGGTTCGGCCTGCTGGACGAGCAGGTGGTGTTCCTGAAGGGTTGGTTCCGCGACACGATGTCGAAGGTCGAATCGAACCGGCTGGCGATCATCAGGCTGGATGGCGACATGTACGAATCGACCATCGACCCGCTGGTGCACCTTTATGACAGGCTGTCCAAGGGCGGCTGGGTGATCGTCGACGACTACGGCGTGATCCCGGCCTGCAAGCAGGCCGTGCACGACTTCTTCGAGATGAAGGGAATCCGGCCGCGTCTGCGCGCGATCGACGGCATCGGGGTGTTCTTCCGCAAGGCCTGAGGATCCTCAGGCCGCGGTCGGCGCCCGCGAGGCTTCCATCGCCTGTTCCAGTTCGGCGATCCGGCGCGCCTGCTCCTGCATCACCGCGCGCGCGCGGATCAGGGCCTCGGTACGCCGGGTCAGGCTGGCCTCGGTCTTCTGCAGGCTTGCATTCATTTTCATGAAGTACTCCTCCAGTTCCGCGCAGGTCACCGCCAGCGATTCGGCCGAGGAGAATCCTTCGATCAGGGTGCGCAAGGCGCCTGTCATCCGCGCCTCGGGAACCACGATCCCGAGGCCGTTGAAGAACGGCAGGCGGTAGAGCGAAATCGGCGTGGAGGCGCTGGCGATGAAATCCTCCACCGCGGTCAGCACGCCGTTGCGGGGACCGCCTTCATGCTGCGCGTTGGCGAGCATGCCGTTCATGCCCTCCTCGGTCAGTTCGGACATCCCCGGAAACACGCCGCAGTAGGCGAAGGGATGGCGTTCGGCTTCGGGGATGTCTTCGGGGCTGTAGTACATGTCGCGCCGCGCATACGGCCAGGCGACGTCGTGCATGAGCACCAGCGGCGGGGCGACACCCAGGCCCTCGGCGCGCGCGTACAGCAGCTTGAACTCGGCATGGACGGTGGCCCAGTTGTGGTCGCCGTCCAGCAGCACGATGTCCGGCGGCTCGACCTGGGGGATCGCGTGCACGCTCTTCAGCGGGTAGTACTGGTATTCCTGGTCGAAACGAGCCAGCACCTCGCGCAGGCGCGGCCGCGGTGCAGGGTCGACGATGTCCACGATGCAATCGTGGGCCGCGCAGTATTCCAGCAGGTGCTGGGTGTTGAAGCCCGAGTCGGCGCCGACCTCGAGGATCCTGCGCGGTTCCACCGTCGCGATGATGGGGTGTATGAACCGGGTCCAGAAGCGGAACATTCAGCAGATCCTCAAGAGTTCGTCGAAATTGTCCAGGCTGTGATCATAAGCCAGCGAGGAAGTGCGGCCGTCGACCTTGCGCAGGTAACCGCTGGGGCAGACGGTGACCCACTGGCGCGTCCAGGATTCATCGATGACGAACGGGGAGTCGGCCACGAAGGCGCGGATCGCCGAAAGGTACCAGTTGCTCGAGTAGCCCAGCCAGGGCTGGCCGTGGACCGAACCCAGGAACACCAGGTAGGAGCGGTAGGAAACGAGCCGCGAATAGGCCTGCAACCGCGCGGTGACGGTGGCCGCGTCGCCGGTTTCGGGCTCGTACAGGACCAGGGTGGACTCCGCATCCGCGACCTCCGCGGTCAGCTTCGCCAGCACCGCCGGGTCGCCTGGATCGCCGACCAGCACCTGGATCCTGGGCGATGCCTGCGGCACGGCCGGGGCGGTCCTGGCAACGCAGGAGATGCGCGTGCGCTGCAGGCCCGCGGCATCCAGCACCGAGGCCAGGAACGCGGTGACGCCGGGGTCGGTGCTGGTCGTCACCACGTGGTCCGGTCGCTGCTGGACGATGATTCCCTGGATGCTGAGCAGGTCCGCCGGCGCCAGCGCGACGCGCTGCCCCATCCACTCGGTCTGCCGGCACAGCCCCGATTCGGCGTAGGCCGACTGCAGGTAGGTGCGCGCGCCGTCGTCGAAATGCAGGTCGGGTATGCCCTGGCGAACGCGCCGGGTGACCCCGAGCTTCAACGGCAGCAGGGTGTGGTCGCGCGTGGCCATCGCGCTCTTGTCGCGGATCACCCCGCGCAGCTTGATCCGCGCCGGTTCGAGGCCGACGAAATCCTCGCCACGGATGCGCATGTACTTGTTCGCATAGGCGCGCACCCTGCTGTCCTTCTCGTCATCGGACACGTTGGTGGTGGTCCCGCCATGGAACTGATGGAAGGTCGCTTCGCCGACCAGGCCGACCACGCCCTCCTCCAGCGACAAGCCGGCGCGAACGAAAAGATCCAGGTTGGCGAAGCCGGCGCCGGGCTCGTCGAAGGCCTCGTCCAGTCCGCCGATATCGCAATAGAAGCGGGTCGGCAGCACCAGGAAATTGCTTTCGATCATGCCCACCAGCCAGGGATCGACGTGTTCGCCGATCGGCGCGCCCACGTGGAAGAGCTGGTAGCCATCGGCCGGCCAGTGGATCCGCTCGAACAGCACGTCCTCCTGCTCGCGGGTGTAGCCCACTTCCGAAAGCCAGCGCTGGTCCCCGCCCACGAACCAGTGCCGGAGCGCGACCACCGCGTCCGGATCGGCCTCGATCGCGGCGAACGTCTCCCGGAACACCCCGGGGGTCAGCACATGCGCGCCATCGATCATGATCGCGACGTAGTCACCGCGCGCTTGGCGCGCCACTTCGTTGATCACTCCGCAAGGCGAGGGGTTGCAGTGCCCGGGCCGGATCAGCCGGAACTCGGGGCCGAAGCTTCGGATCCACTCTTCTTCCAGCGGGGGGTTCGAGCCGTTGTCGATGCACAGCACTTCATAGGCCAGGTCGCCGATGCCGCGCTGGTACTGGCGCGACAACGAGGTCAGCGTGCGCGCCGCCTCGCGCTTCATGTTGTAGAAGTTGACCACCACCGACAGCCGCAACGGCGGCTCGCCGTTCTCGCGGGCGAGGGCCGGAATGGCCTGTGATTTGAGCGAGCGGCCCTGGTCGCGGGGCACGCCCGGGCGCAGCAGCACGTTGATCGGCGCAGCGAGCAGCGACAGGCCGGTGTCGGCATCGCGCACGTCCCATTCGTGGACCAGGCCGTCGCAGAGGTTTTCCGGTATGGCGTCATCGAAACCACAGCTGCCATTGCCCTGGCGCATGTTGGCCAGGTCATTGCGCCAGCGGTGCGCGTCGGTCTCCATCACCTTGCGGCCGTTCTCGAAAAAGGCGAGGCGCACCGATTCGGCGCTCTCGTCGGTACGCGCCGCCCAGCCCCGTACCTTGCCATCGCCGCAGGCATCGAGGTAGCCGACGATGCGGTGCCCGGTGATGGCGACCGGCATCAATGCGGTGCTGCCCGCGCCGCGCGCCGGCTCGCCTATCGAGGCCTCGCCGATAGGGGTGCGAACGCCATCGGCGCCGGTCGCATGGACCTGGACCAGGACGCCGGCCAGCGCCGGGTCGTCGAACCTGATGGCGAAGCCGCAGCAACCATCGTGCATGCCCGCGGCCAGCAGGTCGCCGCGGAAGTCGGTCGCTGTGTAGGTCGCCACCACTGCCGAGCCAACCACGACTTCGACCAGCACCTCGGCTCCGGGGTCGCCGGGGCACCAGGCCCAGCCACGCAACCTGCCGCCAGAACATCCGTCCACCCTACCTTCGACGACGAAACTCCGTCCCGGCTGCTCACTTGGCGTCATATG
>SEHC01000203.1 GCA_004173415.1 Lysobacteraceae bacterium | reverse complement strand
GCCTAGGTTGGCGCTGGCCTATCCCGGCCCAGCACGGACTCTTCCCAATGCCGAACACCGACAAGAACAAATCCGGTGGCCACAGCCATCCGCAGAAGGACAACCGCAACAACAACGACCAGGGCGACACCGCGCGTGCCGGGGAATCCTCCAGCGGTCAGGTGCTGGGGTCGGGCGAAAAGGTCAAGTCGCACCAGGGCGCGAAGGAAAGCTTCGGTTCCAAGGGGTCGAAGGACAACCACTGAAGGCGGTCGGCGTGCTGCCAGGCACCGGCGTGTGCCTGGCATGCGTCGCGCGCATCAGCGCTTGCAGGCTTCCATTCATGCTCGCGACTGGAGCGGCCTGCCCAAGGCTTACTTCCCTTTTGATCTGGCCTGTCGGTCGCGCCAGGTAGGGCTGGGAGATGCGCTGGGGTCCTCCATTCGAGCCATGCCCACCTGGGGTAGACGCCCGGGTGCAGGCCTTCGGCTATGGTCGCGCCGACTCGCCGCGCCGCGCCGCTCCCGGATGCTTGATTCAGGCATCCGTTGCAGCGAAGATTTTCCCCGGAACTTGCCAGGGGTGCTGCCATGAAAGACCTCGATCCCGTTTTCAGAGCCTTGTCCGGCGTACTTCGCAAGCACGTCGCGCGAATGTCGATCAAGACCGACGCGCCCGGCCACCTCTACGTGGAGCTGCCTCCGGCCGGGCCGAAGCGGAAGCCCGCATTCTTCGGCGCGGTGCAGACAAAGAAGTCCTATGTCAGCTACCACCTCATGCCGGTGTATGAGGATCCCAGCCTGTTGGATGGCACCTCCGACGCACTCCGCAAGAGGATGCAAGGCAAGTCGTGCTTCAACTTCTCCGAAGAAGATCCCGTGCTTTTTGCCGAACTCGACCGGCTCACCAGCAAATGCGCAGCGGTGGTGCGGTGATCCCGGGAGTCGGGGCAGGCATGGCCCTCCCCGCGTGAGAGCATTGCATGCAGTGCGATGGGTTCCATCCGCAAGGCATGCAAGCGTGACACCCCAGCCGCGTCCCTCTCCCCACTCGTGTCCCTCTCCCCGCTCGCGGGGAGAGGGTGCCGAAGGCGGGTGAGGGGCCCGGCCGGAGCGGCGGACTTCTCAGATCCGGCGGTGCACCGAGTGCATCGCCGCACTCGAAACGCCATGACGCCCAACCGCAAGCCGGCTCCGTCGGCCCCTCACCCGGCCTACCGGCCACCCTCTCCCGCAGGCGGAGAGAGGGGCGCTTTGCGGCAGTCCCATGCTGGATCCGATGAGTCGACAGGCCAGGCACTGAAGGTGCCGCGACCACACGAATCCGGATCGGCGGGTTGGATGCGGAATCGTCGTTCGCAGCTTCCACCAGGAAGAAGCTCTCGCGTCCCTCTCCCCGCGTCCGGGGAGAGGGTGCCGAAGGCGGGTGAGGGGCAGGGCCGGCGCGACAGACCCGTAAGATCCGGCCTTGCATCTGACGCGGCTGCCTGTCACTCGACAAGTCACGAGGTTCAATCGCAGGCCGGCCCCCGCGGCCCCTCGCCGGCCCCCGACCAAACACTCGCTGACAGGCCCCGTGGACCGCATTCTCTCTGTACGTGGGGAGAAGGACGTGTTGCGGCATCCCAGGCGCACGGGGGAGAGGGATGCGGTCCAGATGTTTCATGCTGCATCCGATCAACCAAAAAGAAAGCCGCCCGGAGGCGGCTTCCTGCCCTTGCCTGTGATCAAAGGAGTAAACGTCACAGGCGATGGGCGGTTCGGCGGCTTACACCAGCGGCCGGACGCTTCCTGGCGGCCTGCAGATCAGGTTGCAGCCGCGGAACTGCGGCGGTCCGTACTTCTGGTCGTAGCCCCCCTCGAGGGGACAGGGAGATCGTCCACCCTGGGCCGGGGCGGCGAAATCAGGGAAAGGCGCGTCGTGGGGTAGGTAATCTCTGACCGGCCGTAACAGGAGGCGAGGACGACCGTCCTAGACGGCCTTGTCCCGCCGCGCCGGCGTCGGCCTGACGCTGCGGTACGCTTCCCAGGCGTAGATACCCAGCGTCGAGGCGATGATGAGCGCCAGCAGGAACCTGGTCGTGCGGTCGCTGATGGCGGTCATGAACACCGGCCCGTCGGCGACGGTCCATGCCATCACCGCGCACAGGGCCAGGCCCAGGCCGATGCCGATGCGGCGCAGGGTCGGCGACCAGCGGCCGTTTGCGAGCACCGCGACGTACAGCGGGATGTCCAGCACCAGCAGCGCCAGCAGCCACGGCGCCTGGCGCTGGCGGAAAGTTTCCGTGTAGGTCAGCGCGTCATAGGCCGCCGGCGCGGCGCGACCGCCCCAGAAGAAATCGAGCACCCAGCGCGGCTCGATGAGCACGAACAGTCCGCAGGCGATGGCGACCAGTCCCAGCCCCAGCCCGGCGCGGCCGCCGACGATGCGATCGCCCGCACGCGGCTTCCATTGCGAGGCCTGCGGCGCGCGTCGGCGCGACCAGGCCGCCATGCCGTAGCCCACGACCAGCAGCCCCGGCCACCACAGCGAACCGACCACGGTGCCGACCAGCCACTGGCCGAGCATGCCCAGGATCCCGCCCGGACCGGGCGGCTGCAGCAGGCCCTCGGCCAGCCCCAGGCTCCAGATGAGGGCCAGGCCGATCACGGTCGCCCGCAGGAAGCCGCGCCCGTCCACCGGATCGATGATGGTCAGGGTCGGGCGATAACGCGCGGCCACGTCCCCGGGCCGGCCGAAGTCGCTGACGAAGGCGGTGGCCAGGTCGGCGTCGGCTTCGCGCCCGCTGGCTTCGGCGCGGTCCTGCAGCCCTTCGTCGAGCAGGGCACGCAGTTCGAACGCCACGTCGTTGCGTTGCCGGCGCGGCAGCCGCAGGACCACGTCGGTGACATACGACTCGATCACTTCGTTCGCGTTCATTGCCTGTCCTCTTCCAGGAGTCGACCCATGGCGTCGTTCATGCCGCGCCACGATTGGGTGAGTTGCTTGAGCAGCTTGCGGCCGTCGCCGTTGAGCGCGTAGTAGCGGCGCTGCGATCCGCCCTCCAGCTTCCATTCGCTGGCCAGCAGTCCCTGCGCTTCCAGCCGGCGCAGGAGGGGATACAGGGTTCCCTCTTCGATCGGCATGCCCTTGTCGGCCAGCGCCTGGCGCAGTTCGTAGCCGTAGCGCGGGGCCCGCAGCTGGGACAGGGTGGCCAGCACCACCACCCCGCGCCGCAGCTCGAGTTCCAGTTTTCCGAAAGCGTCCGCATCACCCATGGGCCGCACAGTACTGTGCAAGACACAGTATGTCAATCGGTCGCCTCGGCGGACCGTCGCGATGAGGCTTTTTGGCTTTCCGGAACAGCAAAAAGCCTTTCCGTCGGACAAAATTTCATCAACCGAAGGCAAAAAAATGGATTTGGATGGAGCAATTCCGGCTTCCGGACCAGGAACTGGTCTTCCGGAAGCCAAAACGGGATTCCGCAAAGGCGTTTGTGCAGGGCTTCGGGGGATGCGATGCGTGTAGTCAAGTTGCCCAAATACGATCGCCTGTATCGCCTGTATCGCCTGTATCGCCTGGAGCTGGCGCCATGGGACGGCTCAAAGGAGCGCGTAGGCCGGGTTGGCTTCATTAACCCAGCAAAGGCAGAGCAAAGCAAAGCGTTTGGTGGAGCTAACCCAACCTGCGGTCCTCTGCCTCACGCGAGGGGCTACGGCTTCGACGGAAGGCTTCTGGCCAGGACGGTGGCGCGCGCCAGCAGGGAGAAATCCCCGGCCTGCATCCTGGCGGCCAGTCTTTCCCCCATCTCCACGATCCTGCGTTCGGTGGGGTCATCTAGAGACGCCGCACCGGCGGTGCTGGTGCCACGCAGCACCCAGGCCAGGCCCAGGGCGCGGTCCTTGCCGATGCCGCGCCCATCGAACAGCGCTTCGCCCAGGTGGATCTGGGCCTCTTTTTGCCCCCGTGGCCCTGCTGGCGCGCAGCGGCCGGACCCACGCGACCTGGATGGCGCGCCGGTGTCAACGCGCTGCAGGCCGGCGACCCGGTCCCGGAATACGCTGCCCTGCTGCGCGCGGATTCGGCGGGTTACCTGCACTTTCCCGCGCACGCGCTCCCGCACTACACGTGAAGAGGCGTTGGACTACTACCTCCGGCTCGGCCAGCCGTAGGAGCGACCCGGGTTGCGAAACAGCTCGCGTTGGATTCAATAAGGTTCGCGCCCCGTGTCGCTCCTGCGCCAGGCAGGTCGGAGCTTTTGTACGCGGCATGCAGCGCAGGGGTTGCAATCGAGTGCCCGCGCCGACGCCCGGGTTAAAATGATCCTTTATCGAAAGAACCGTCATGGCCGGGGCCATGAAGGGCTTTCATTCTTGCTTCCCAAGATTCCCGCCATGTCTCCCGGTTCGTGGAGCAGGTCATCGGCCGGGTCCAGTTGCCGATCCTGACCCATCTTTTCAACCAGGGCGGCCGCTTCTTCATGGCCCACGACCGGCATGACGTGCCGGTGGGTTTCGTCCGCCTCGTCAAGGCGGGGCCGGATTGCGAAATGGTCCTGGTCATCGGCGACCGCAACAACTGGGGCCGCAGGCTGGGACCCGCGACGATCCGTGAAGGCATGAAGCTGGCCTTCCTGGACATGCGGGCCGGGAAGCTCGTTGCCAGGATCCACCCGGACAACGCGCGTTCGCTGAAGGCCTTCGAGCGCTGCGGTTTCCTGCTTGAAAGCCAGACACCGGCCCTGAAGTCATTTGCCATGACTTCCGAGCGCTATCGCCGGCTATTGCGCGAAGCCCCTGCAGGCCATGCGGTCGATATCCACATCACCGAGATCGACAAGGACCGGCTCGCCAGCGTGATCGCATTCGCGCGGGACTCGGCCGTGTTCGAGCTGGAGCATGAGATCGAGCGGGCCACCGTGGTCGATCCGGCGCGCGTGGCGGGTGATGTCGTCACGATGAACTCCACCGCTTTGCTCCAGCTGGATGACGAGGAGTTGGAAGTGACGCTGGTATACCCGGAGGACGAGGACCACAGTGCCGGGAAACTGTCGGTGTGCTCGCCCATCGGCACTGCGATCCTGGGTTACAAGGAGGGCGATGCCCTGGACTGGCGGATGCCGGACCGGACCCGCCGTATCCGGATTGGAAAAGTGCTTTACCAGCCAGAAGCCGCGGGCCATTTCCACCTGTAGCTTGGCACGCTGGGCAATCGCCGCGAATGGCGCGTGAGCATGGGGCGGTTTCGGTGCTGGGATCAGGATGACATCAGCGAAGGCATCCCTGATCTGCCACCGGCGCAGAACGCTAGGCGCTGGCTTCCCTTCGGCGAGAGCGTCGAGCCAGGGTCCGCTCCAGGACAATGTGATGGTTGGCAATGGTGGGCCGGGGCCCAACCTAGGGGCTTTGCGACACCTGAAGAGGCGTTGGACGCGTACCTGCAAGTCGTCGTGGAGACGCCGCGCGTCAGCCTCGAGGGCGGCAACGTTGGATGCGATGAAGCCTGAGATTTTTACGGTTTGTTTACGCAGATCAGCGGCCCGCGAATGGAGCTTTTACGCACCACCGGACGACACTGCCTTCCCTGGAACTGGAGGAATGCGCAGATGCCTGGCTGGTTGTCCCTGTTGTGCGGAATCGTGGTGGTCCTGGCGGCGGCCTACCTGCTGCTGGTGATCCTGCGCCCCGA
>SEHC01000202.1 GCA_004173415.1 Lysobacteraceae bacterium | reverse complement strand
GCCGGCAAAACAGGCCAAGCTTGGGCCAGGGGAGCCGTCCGCACGCCGCGGCAGGCATCGCGCCTGCGGGCGCGCCAACTTAGCCGGGGAGCTATCCGTGGAAATCAAACAGAGCCGTCATTCGAATCGCATCCGCTATGTGTTCGGGGAAGACGAGGTCCAGTACTCGCTCCAGGACGGTTCGGGCAGCCGTTCGTTCTCGGTGCAGTACACCGAGATCAGCCGCGACCGGCAGGTGCTGGAAGAGCGCAACCAGTGGCTGCGCAACGTGGGCCTGCTGTGGTTGCTGCTGGGCGGTGGGATGACGGTCGGCAGTTTGCTCGGCGAGGGCCCGGCCAAGCTCTCGTTCTGGGTGTGGCTGGGCGCGTTCTGCTACGCGGTGTACCGACTGCGCTGGACGAAGTTCACCCTCCTGCCGACCGAGAAGGGCAACCTGCTGGTGATCGACGACGCCGAAGGCCCGCGCGTGATCCAGGAACTCGAATCCCGCCGCGCCGCGCAGTTCCTGCGTGAGTACGACTTCATCGACGAAAGCGAAACCCCGGAGCAGCAACGCAAGCGGTTCAAGTGGCTGCGGAGCGAGGGGGCGTTGTCGGAACCGGAGTTTCAGGAACGGTTAGCGATGATCGAGACGGCTGCAACACCGATCGCAGCGGTGAATGCTCCAGGGCCGAGTCAGCTGCTGAACTAGTCGTGGGGAAAGGCGCTGGGTTGATAAAGCCAACCCAGCCTACGGCCCTTAAGACACTGGCGGATGCTAGCGATTCGTACCCAACTCTAAACTAATTGTTAATGGTCAATGGGACGGCCCTGGCCCATCCTTGGGCTATTAAGGAAGAGCGAACGCTGGCGGGATCCGGGAGATTGAAGCCTGTGACTATTTGGGGGTACGAAGAGCCGGAGAACAATCTCGAAATGTCCCAGTCATTTGATCACGCTGAAGAACTTCTTCAGTTTAGCAATGATGTTCAAATATTAATTTCAACGCATTCGCCAGCATTCTATTCTCTGATAGGCGCACATAACTCGGTGAAGGGTTATAACGTGGTGCCATCCCCTGACGGAACAACGCTTCAAAGCATCTCTGGAAAAGAGCTGCACGGATTGAACGAATCTCTCGGCCTAATGACCTTAGTGGCGCCATACGTCAAAGAAAAAGCGGAGCTAGTTGCGAGTATTACAAAGCAGGCAGAGAGCCTTGCGCAGCAGCTCGCGGCACGCGAGGTCCTTGTTGTTCTGGTGGCAGGACAGACCGACGCACAATATCTTGCCGCTGCTTTGGACATCTACGTTGAGAATCGTTTGGAAGTGATCGCAGTCAGCCATATCGGAACTGTGGGAGCTGGTGGGTCCGCAGGTGCAGGCGATCAAAATTTAATGCGTTTCGCTAAAGAGATTGCGAAGCAAACCGAGATATCACATAACAGAGTGCTAGTGATGCTCGATTGCGACGTCACAAGTCTGCCTCCGGACGAAGGGCGAATTATGTATCGCCGCATCCCGCTTAATGTGGCGAACATGCGGTTTAAGAGGGGAATTGAGAATCTATTGCCCGATAATGCGGAGTGGGACAATTTTTATTCGGAATCTGAAAAGACTGATGAGTATGGTGCGAAAACAATCGTGAGGAAGTTGAGTAAGCAACTTTTGTGCAATGCTGTCTGCGATCCGAACTCAGAATTACAGTTGTCCTTTTCAGACAGATTTGAAGGGTTTGAGCAGGTGGTGAATGAAATTAAGTTGGCTGCTTCTTTGTCTTAGGCCTGTATTAGTTCCACGGGCGTGATTGAACCTGACAGGTCCGGGGTGCCGCTTTCGGCTTTACCCGAGTCACCGTAATAGTGTTCGGGTTGGAGAGGGCAGTTAGCTCGCATTGTCTGACGACGTAAGAGTGCACAAAGCCGTGGGGGCGGCGACGGTATGTTGATAACCAGAATTTTGATCGGGCTCCTGCTGACTTGCGCGGTGTCGGCCGGGTGCGTGCGGAAGAGCGAACCAGCCCAACGCAAGCCACAGCAGGCAGGGCAATCTTTGGACCCGGTGAAAGTCGCGGCCCGCCTCGCCGCCACCCGCGCCGCGGCCATGACCGGCAACCAGCAAGCCGTGCAGGCCAACATGCAGGCCTTGAACGAAGAATTCCGCAAGTCGGTCAAGCTGGCCGACCCCGCGCGCCGCGTGGACCGCGAATCCGCGCGCCTCGCCGCCAGGCGGGTGGAGGGCGTCAGCTCCGTCGCCTGGGTGGACAACACCGACCTGCTGGTCATCGTCTCCCGCAACGAGGCGCGCAGCTACGACACCATCGACGCCATCTGCATGGAACTCGAACCGCTGGGCGACACCCTGGGCGTCGTGGTCAACCTGCAAAGCGGCGCCGCCATCACCGGCAGCGACCTGCAGATCCTCAGCCGCAACTGCCAGCTCGCCCCCGGCGACCGCGCACTGCTGCATAGGCCGCGCAACCTCGACGTCATCTCCCCCGAAGTCCGCGCCCAGCACCGCGCCAACAACCCCGATTCCCGCGAGATCGACCTGGCCGAGTGGAAGCGCAGGAACGCCGAGTCCATGCGTATTCTGGAAGAGAACGAACGTGCACATGCGAAAGCGGCGGGTGATTAGACTGATCCAGTATTCGGTGTCCGCGCATGCCTGACGAATTGTTCGTGCTCGCGCCGCGGATGTGGCGATCATGGCAAATGTTGCCTGGGTACGTGGGCGAGCGCATGGTGCCGTACTGCTCGCCCATCTATGTACACAGCGTGCAGCCACTGAAGACCGGCAAAGGGCTGCTAAGGCTCCGCTTCTTCAATGCCTTTTATGCCAGCGGTGTTCAGGACTTCGATGTTCGCCTAGAAGTGCTGAAACGTGCATCCACTTACCTGATGGCAAGTCTCGATGATTGCTCAAGCGGACGTTCGGCCATCATTGGTCACATGGAGTTTGATTGGCTGGGCGCATTCTGTCCCCAGTTGCTGGCGGCCCATCCACCCGAACGTTGCTCGGCAGCTGCCCAAGGGTCCGTCTCTGTCTACCTGGATGAAGTGTTCGGAGAAGGGACGTCCAATCAGTAAGACCGGTTGACGTCGGCTGTCGACGGTTTCAGGTGGCAACCGTACCCTTGCACCGCGGGTACTGCGAGCATCCCCAGAAACTTTGCCCGTTCCGCCGATTGGTGCGGCGTACCATCCCGCTCCCGCACGCCGGACATGCGTGAGCGGGTGATTCGCGTAGAGGTTGGGTGAGTGCAGTCTCCGGCTTGTTGACCGGTTTGGATTGCACGGCGAGGATCTGCTCCAACAAGGATGTGCCGCTGACCAGGTGGATCGCCTTCCCCGTGGCGAAGCGTGCGGCGTCCGGCGTGAAATCCCCAATGCAGACGATGTGCACGCCATCGGCGTCGTGATGCGCCTTCAGGCCCCACATCTCGCGCACGGTCGCCACGTCCACCCGGCTGTTCTTCCACTGCTTGCACTGGACCAGCTCCCTGCGTCCGTCCTTGCGCACGATCAGGTCGATGCCGCCGTCCTTGCCGCCACCGCCATTCTCCTCGACCGAGTAACCACGGCGGCGGAAGGATTCACCGACCAGCAGCTCGAATTGCCGCCATGAAATGCCGCGCAGGCTGTCCAGCCCAGACCGGGTTTCCAGTAGCTTCCTGCGTCGATGACTACCCAGGGCCGAGGCTGCCGCTGCGATCCAGCACAGGGCCAGCGCCATCCAGGCAATCAGGCCGAATGCACCGCCGCTTGCCTGCTGACCAACGCCTTTCAACACTGGCCCGCCGAAGGAGGTGAAGTACATGCCGATTCCGTGTCGGATACACCAGTAGGCGGCGATTCCCAGGACCACGCCCACGGGCCAAGGCATCGAGGCGATCGCGTCCATGCCGCTCTTCTTCCGTCTTGCCATTTCAAACTCGCCAGTCGGGTACCTGGAACTATCGCAAATCAAGGGGACAGGCGCACCGAGAATAATTCGGTAACAGCGGAGGTAGTCGTATCCGAAGGGCGTGCGGCAAGTGCATTCTTTCGCTCGTCAGCCTTGGTCCGGGAAGCGAGGCGATACCCATCGCCACCCGGATGGGAATCGCTGCGCTTTATCCCTCCGGCAAAACGGCGCCGCCGCCTTTTCATGGCACACCTCGGGCGACTCCCCCGTTACGCGTCTTCCTCCAGTGCCAGCAGGGCCCGGACCGATTGCGCCTTGGTCGCGCGATCACCCGATGCCAAGGCACGACAGCCTTTCAGAGTCCAGACAAGATCCGGGTTTCCTGCTCACGGAATGCTGCTTCGTCAATCAGGCCTTGCTGGCGCAGATCGCGAAGCTTGGCCAGGCGAGCTTCAAGGGTGGGTGCTGGCGTGGTGCCGGGCTGGGCGTCGACGGTCTGCACGCCGGCCAGGCCCTGGGTCACCGCGGGTGCAGCGAAGATGCGCCCGAAGATCGACTGGTACAACTCGGCGTAGCGCTTCTTGTAGTGCTTCCAGCCGCCCGTGGGCATGGGCTCCACCCCCTTGAAGTCCTGGGTGGAGAGCAGCGTGCCGGCGCCGTCGTACACATCGACGGTCACGTCGTGGGT
>SEHC01000006.1 GCA_004173415.1 Lysobacteraceae bacterium | reverse complement strand
CCGCTGGCGGCGGAGGATTATTTCGCCCGGCTCGGGCAGCGCCTGGCCAAGCTGCTGGACGAGACCACGGTGGACGGCTTCTGCCACCGCGTCGACCTGCGCCTGCGGCCGTTCGGCAATGCCGGGCGCGTGGCCCTGTCCTTCGCCGGCATGGACCAGTACTTCCAGCGCGAAGGCCGCGACTGGGAGCGCTATGCGTGGTTGAAGGCGCGCGCGGTGGCCGGCGACATCCACGCCGGCGAGCAATGGCTGCAGACGCTGCGCCCGTTCGTGTACCGGCGCTACCTGGACTTCACCGCGCTGGACGGCCTGCGCGAGATGAAGGCGGCGATCGCGGCCGAAGTGGCGCGCCGCGAAATGGCCGATGACATCAAGCGCGGGCCCGGTGGCATCCGCGAGATCGAATTCCTGGCCCAGGCCCTGCAGCTGATCCATGGCGGCCGCGACGCCGCGCTGCGCGAACGGCGCCTGCTGCCGGCGCTGCGCGCGCTGGTGGAATCGCGACGGATCACCGAAGAGAACGGGGCCGCGCTGACCCATGCCTACCGCTTCCTGCGCAAGCTCGAGAACCGCCTGCAGATGCTGCGCGATGCGCAGACCCACGCCTTGCCGCAGGACCCGCTGGAGCGGGCGCGGATCGCCCACGGCCTGGACCATGCGGACTGGCCCGCGCTGGAGCAGGCATTGCAGGTGCAACGGACGCGCGTGGCCGGCGAATTCGGCGAGTTGCTGGCGCCGCGCGGCGGCGAGGCCGCGCCGGGCGCGCTGGCCGGGTACTGGCGCGCGCTGGCGGCCGCCGGGGAGGTGGACCAGGCCGGATTGCTGGCCGCCGCCGGGTTCGCCGATGCCGCCGGCGCCGATGCCGCGCTGCGCGATTTCGCCAATTCCAGTGGCGTGCTTGGCCTTTCCGACACCGCGCGCGCGCGCCTGGACCGTGTCCTGCCGGCGCTGCTCGAGGCGGCCGCGCGCTCCAGCCAGCCCGACCCCGCGCTGCGGCGGCTGTTGCTGCTGCTGCGCGCGATCCTGCGCCGGACCAGCTACCTGGCCCTGCTCGACGAGCAGCCCAGCGCACTGCACCGGCTGGTCGACGTGCTGGCGCGAAGCGCTTTGCTGGGCGAACGCCTGGCCCTGTATCCACTGCTGCTGGACGAATTGCTGGACACCCGCGTCGGTGGACCCATCCCCGGCCGCGAGGGAATGCGCGAGGAATGCGAACAGGCGCTGCGCGAGGAGGATCCGGAGGCGGCCTTGCGCCTGCTCAACGAAAAACGCCTGGCGCTGGGTTTCCGCATCGCCCTGGCCACCCTGGACCAGCGCCAGCCGGCCAGCGAGGGCGCCCGGCAACTGGCCTGCCTGGCCGAGGAAGTGGTGCGCGTGGTCCTGGGCATGGCCACCGCCGAAGTGACCCACGCCCACGGCGCGGTCGCTGGCGGCAGCTTCGCGGTGATCGGTTACGGCAGCCTGGGCGGCGAGGAGCTCGGCTTCGGTTCCGACCTGGACCTGGTGTTCCTGTTCGATGCCGATCCGGCGACCGTTTCCGATGGCCGCCGGCCGCTGGAGGCGGGGCGCTGGTATGCGCGCCTGGCGCAGAAACTGGTGGCCCTGCTGGGTGCCGAGACCGGGGCAGGGAGGCTCTACGACGTGGACGTGCGCCTGCGCCCGGACGGGGCCAAGGGCCTGCTGGTGTCGTCGCTGGCCAGTTATCGCGAATACCAGCGCGAGCGTGCCTGGACCTGGGAGCACCAGGCGCTGGTGCGCGCCCGCGGCATCGCCGGCGATGCCGCGCTGCTGGCGGAGTTCGAGTCGATCCGCAACCAGATCCTGGGCCAGCGACGCGATCCGCGCGAGTTGGCGGCCGAAGTGGGCGGCATGCGGGCCAAGATGCGCGCCGAGCTGGATCGCAGCGACGCCGCGCGCTTCGACCTGAAGCAGGGGGCCGGCGGCCTGGTCGACCTGGAGTTCCTGCTGCAGTACCTGGTCCTGCGCCACTCCGCCGCGCATCCCGGACTGGCATGGCCACGCAACAGCCAGGCACTGGTCGAGGCCTTGCGCGCGGCGGCGATCCTGGACGAGGCACAGGCGAGGGGCCTGCAACAGGCGCATGCCGGCTTCGTCGCCGAAGGCCTGGCCTGCACCCTTGACCGGCGTCCGCGCTTGCTGGCCCGTGGCGCCCAGCTCGATGCGGACCGCGAACTGGTCGCCCGCGCGGTGGCTGCGTTCGGCTTGCGTTTCGAGCAGGCCGGAGCGGCCCTGTCAGGCTAGCGCGGCGATTACAGGGCCAGCCGCTGCCTGACCAGCGCGGCCACGCGCCCGGTCTCGCGCAGCGGTTGGGCCGGGAATGGATCCAGTCGCGCATCCATTTCGCGTACCCGGCCCAGGGCCAGCATCGAATCCAGGAACCTGCGCGGCCGCCCGCTGACCCGCCAGGGATCGGAAACGAATACCGGCGCATGGGTCGCGCTGGCCTCGGACACCATGTTCACCGAATCCGGCGAGCAGACGATGCGGTCGGCCCAGGCCAGCAGGCCGTCGTAGGGGTTGGGGCCATCGGCCTCGCCACACCAGACCATCCCCGGGACGCCGAAGCTGCGTCCGCGCAGCGCCGCCAGCAGATCGGCCGGCGTGCGTCGCGAGCTGGTGACCAGCAGGCTGCCACCGTCGCGGGCGAGGACCGCCTCCAGGCGCGCGACCAGTGGCTGGAAGGCGTCCAGATCGAAGCGCGCGTGGGAACTGATCCCGCCCAGCAGCAGCGCGGTGCGCGGCTGCGGCAAGGCGGCGAAGGCGGCGAAGGCGGCGCGCGCGCTGTCCAGCCACGGATCGTCCACCGGATTGAGGCTGCCCAGCAGGGTGATGACGTTATCGCCCTGCAGGAGGTCGTGTTCGGGCGCGACCACCAGGTCCCAGTGCCGGGTGTCGATGCGCGGATCGAGGATCTGCACCGCCTTGCTGCCGCGATCGCGAAGCAGGCGAGTGGCCAGCGCAGCCTGGCGGCCACAGCCGATGGCCAGCGGCGGGGGCTGTTCCAGCGCGCGGGTGAAGGTCGTGCCGAAGGCATGCTCGGCGCCGGCGAAGCTGCGCGGCGCCGATACGCTCCACGGCAGATGCGGTTGCAGGACCCAGTCGGTAACCGCGCCGCGATCCAGGGCGTCGGCCAAGGCCTGGGCCTGGCGACGGTTACCCGCGTTTCCGTCAGTGAGGGTCCAGATGGGTGTTGAATGCATGGGCTTTTACGGGATGACGGGAGCTTATCGTTCTAAAAACTAAAACAATCCGTTTCGATGCGTCAGGATGTTGCCATAGGCGGGACAGTCTACACTGTGCGCCGTGGTTCCGCTCCCCCCGGCCTCTTTCCATCTTTCCAAGGACATTCCATGTCAGAACCCCTCGCTGCCGCCGCCCTCGACCAGTTGTTCCGTACCGCGCGCACCCAGAACGCCTTCCTGGAGCGTCCGGTGGACGACGCCCAGCTGCATGCCCTGTACGAACTGGTGAAGTGGGGCCCGACCGCCGCCAACACCACCCCGGCCCGCTTCGTCTTCGTCAAGTCGGCCGAAGCCAAGGCCAGGCTGGCGCCGGCCCTGGACGCCGGGAACCTGGCCAAGACCCTGGCCGCGCCGGTGACCGTGATAGTCGGTTTCGACGAGGATTTCCACGAGAAAACGCCGTTCCTGTTCCCCCACGTGGCCGACGCCAAGAGCTGGTTCGAAGGCCCGCGCGAGAACCGCCACGTGCCGGCGTTCCGCAACGGCAGCCTGCAAGGCGGCTACCTGATCCTGGCAGCGCGCGCGCTGGGCCTGGATACTGGCCCGATGTCCGGTTTCGACAATGCCAAGGTCGACCAGGCGTTCTTCTCCGGCACCGCCATCAAGTCCAATTTCCTGGTCAACCTTGGGTATGGCGACCCGTCCGGCGTATTCCCGCGCTCGCCGCGGCTGCCGTTCGACGAAGCCGCACGGATCGAGTGATCACCCCGTTCCAACTCCCCATCTGCTTCCATTCCCGCCACGCATTCCAAGGAGTCACGTCATGCGCAAGACCCTGCTAGTCGCCGCCCTGTTCGCTGTCGCCGGTTCGGCTTTCGCCGCCCCGGTTACCTACAAGCTCGATCCGTCCCACACCGACGTGATCGCCCAGTGGAGCCACTTCGGTTTCTCCAACCCGAGCGCACACTTCGGCAATGCCGACGGCACCCTGGTCTACGACGCGGACAACGTCGCCGGCTCCAGCGTCAACGTGACCCTGCCGCTGTCCGGCCTGAACGGCTTCACCGCCAAGTTCGACGAGCACCTGCGCAGCGGCGATTTCTTCGACGCGGCCAAGTTCCCCAGCGCCAGCTTCAAGAGCACCAAGGTCGAGGACCTGGGCGGCGGCAAGCTCAAGGTCACCGGCGACCTGACCATCAAGGACGTGACCAAGCCGGTGGTCCTCGACGTGACCCTGAACAAGGCCGGCGAGAACATGCAGAAGCAGCCCGCCATCGGCTTCGACGCCAGCACCACGATCAAGCGCACCGATTTCGGTCTGGGCCTGTATGCGCCGGCGGTCAGCGACGAGGTCAAGATCCGCATCACCACCGAGGCCGGTGTGCCCAAGGCCGAGTAAGCCCGGCGCCGCACGGTCCCCGAACGCCGGCCGCGCCAGTCGCGGCCGGCGTTTTGTTTTGCCTGCATGCGCGGCCCTGCCCCGCGGGGGGGGCGCCAGGCGCAAGTGCTAAACTCGCCGCCTCTTTGCCCTGATCACTGCCGCCATGAGCCACACCGCGACCGCGCCCGCCAATGCAGAGAAGCGATACACCGTGCATCGCAGCGACCTGCCGCTGAGCTGCCCGTTGCCGTCGATGGCGTTGTGGAACTCGCACCCGCGCGTGTACCTGGCCATCGAAGCCGCCGCGGACCGGGAAGTGCAGTGCCCCTACTGCGGCTCGCACTTCGTCCTGGCCGACTGAACCGGCGGCCGCGCGCGTCCTGCCGATGCGTCGGCTCACCGTAGTCCAGCTGCTCCCCGCGCTTGAATCCGGCGGCGTCGAGCGATCCACCCTCGAGATTTCCCAGGCCCTGGTCGAGGCCGGCCACCGCGCGCTGGTGGTTTCGGCCGGTGGCCGCCTGCTGCCGGCTCTGCTCGATACCGGCGCCGACCACGTCGCCCTGGACATCGGCCGCAAGTCGATCCTGAGCCTGCGCCACCTGCCGGCGCTGCGCCGCCTGTTCCTGGACCAGGGCGCCGACATCGTGCACGCGCGTTCGCGCTTGCCGGCGTGGCTGGGCCTCAAGGCCCTGCAGGGCATCCCGGCGTCCCGGCGGCCGCATTTCGTCACCACCATGCACGGGCTCAACTCGCCCGGCCGCTACAGCGCGGTGATGACCCGCGGCGAGCGCGTGGTCTGCGTTTCCGAAACCGTGCGCCGCTACCTGCTAGCGCACTATCCACGCACCGATCCGGGCAAGTTGCGGGTCATCCCGCGCGGGATCGACCCGGCCCGCTTCCCGCGCGCGGCCTGTCCCGAACCGGTCTTGCGCCTGCGCCTGGCCGCGCAGCATCCGCAATTGGCCGGCAGCGGGCCGCTGCTGCTGCTGCCGGGACGGGGCACGCGGCTGAAAGGACATGTCGATGGCCTGCGCCTGCTTGCCGGCCTGCGTGGCGACGGACTCGACGCGCGCCTGTGGCTGCCGGGCGCGCGCGAAGCGGGCCGCGAGGACTACATCCTGGAGATGGAAGCCGAGGCCGCCAGGCTGGGCATCGCCCACGCCGTGGCGTTCACCGAGGCGACCTCGCGCATCGCCGAAGCCTATGCCGCCTCCGACCTGGTCCTGCAGTTGTCGCGCAAGCCCGAGTCGTTCGGCCGCACGGTGATCGAGGCCTTGTCGGTCGGCTGCCCGGTGCTGGGCTGGGCCCACGGCGGGGTCGGGGAACTGCTGGCCGAACTGCAGCCGCAGGGCATGGCGCCGCCGTTCGATGCCGACGCGCTGCTGGCCGGCGCGCGGGCCTTGCTCAGGCAGCGGCCACCGCCATTGGCTAGGATGCCCTACACCCTGCGCGCGATGCAGCAGTCCACGCTCGACCTCTACCAAGAACTCGCACATGACGACGAGCCCCACACTCCACGCTGAGCAGGCCGGTTCCGCCCACGGCTGGCGCTGGGCGCCTGCCTGGGTACTGACCTTCGTCGCCCTGTGGCCGGCTGCCGGCTACGCCGAGGCGGTGATGGTGTTGGGCGCGCTGGCCGCGATCATCCAGTTGCTGGTGGTGCGGTTCCGCGGCGGCACCCGCCTGCTCAGCGGGCCGGCCTGGGCCCTGACCAGCGTGCTGTTCTTCGCCTACTGGACGCCGCAGCTGGTCTCCTCGTTCGATGCCATCGACGCACGCCACGCGTTCTACAAGACTGCCACCGGCCTGCGCTACCTGCCGTTCCTGTGGCTGGTCGCCTCGGCGGTGGCCAACGAGCACGGCCGCCGCGTCACCTTCAACGGGCTGGCGGTGATCGTCGCGGTGTGGACCGTGGACGCGCTGCTGCAGGTGGCTTCCGGCACCAGTCCCCTGTTCTGGGGCATCGACCAGCTCAAGCACCTGATCAGTGGCCGGGGCATGTGCTCGGCTGCCGAGACCGCCGCCCTGGACCGGCTCAGCGGCATCCTCGGCCCGTGCAACCTCAAGCTCGGGGTGATCCTCGCCAGCCTGTCGCCGTTCGCGCTGTTCGCCGCGGCCAGGCGCTTCGGCCTGGCCGGCTGGTCGCTGGCCGCCGCGGCGATCGGCATGGTGATCCTGCTGGCCGGCGCACGCGCGGCCTGGTTGACCTTCGCCCTGGTGCTGGTGTTCTCGGGCTGGCGGCTGCTGGGGTGGAGGAAGCTGCTTGCGGTGTTCGCCTTCGGCGCACTGTCGCTGGTGGTGCTGACCCTGGTCTCGCCGCAGTTCCAGGAGCGGATCGAGCGCACCGCGCGGGTCCTGACCGCCGACGAGAGCGGCGTCGATGTGGCCCTGTCCGGACGTGCGCAGATCTGGCGCGCGGCGACCTGCATGATCCGCGAGCACCCGGTCAACGGCGTCGGCGCGCGCAACTTCCGCCAGGAGTTCCCGGCCTGCGATCCGTTCCCGGACGAGACCCCGGCCTGGGGTGACGGTCCTGCCCACCACGCCCACCAGATCCTGCTGGAAATCCTCAGCGAGACCGGCGCGGTAGGCCTGCTGCTGTGGCTGGCCGGCGCGGCGCTGGCCTGGCGTGCCTGGCGCTATGCCACGCCCGAGGCGCGCGATCGCGCCCGTCCGGCCATGCTGGCCCTCGGCGTCACCGTGTTCCCGTTCAATACCCACCTGGCGTTCTATTCGACCTTCTGGGGCGGGCTGACGTTGCTGCTGGCGGCGCTGTATTCGGGCAGCCTGCTGGCCCGGGACGATGGCTGAGCGGTTGCCGGGGCGCTGCTGGTTCATCGCCCCACTGGACCTGCTGGCCGCGGCCCTCGCCAGGTTGCCGCAGGGGCTGCTGCTGGGCCTGGGGCGATGCCTGGCCTGGTTGCTGCGGCCGTTGCTGGGCAAGCGCCGTCGTTACGCGCGGACCAACCTGGCGCTGTGCTTTCCCGAACTCGACCCACGCCGTCGCCACCGGTTGCTGCGCGCCAACCTGCGCGCCACCGTGACCGGGGCGCTGGAACTGCTGCGGGCCTGGTACGCGCCCGCGTCGTCGCTGGCCGGACTGGCGCAGGTGCAGGGCGTGGAGCACCTGCGCGCGGCGGTCGCGGGCGGACGCGGGGTGTTGTTGTTCGGGGGCCACTTCACCCATTCCGAACTCGCCGCGCGCCTGCTGCAGGAACTCGCCGGCCAGCCGGTGCACGTGGTGGTCCGGCGCAACAACCACCGTTGCCTGGAGGCGATGTTCGACCGCGCGCGACGCCGCTCCTTCGCCGGGACCATCGCCAAGAAGGACGTGCGCGGACTGCTGCGCACCCTGGCCCAGGGCGGCGTGGTGGCGTATTCGGCCGACCAGAATTTCACCTACCAGAGCGCCTTCGTGCCGTTCTTCGGCGTGCCCGCCGCGACCCTCACCGCGACCCCGGACTTGGCAAGGCGCGGCAAGGCGGTGGTGCTGCCGTTCTGGTTCCACCGCGACCGGCAGGGGCTTTACCAGTTGCGCATCGAAGCCCCGTGGCAGGGATGGCCCAGCGAGGATCCGGTCGCCGATGCGGCGCGCTACATGCGCGAACTGGAACACGTCGTGCGCCAGCATCCCGAGCAGTACCTGTGGGTGCACCGGCGCTTCAAGACGCGCCCGCCCGGGCAACCACCGCTCTATTCGTAGAGCTTGCCGCGTCCGTCCGGCTGGCGCTTGAAGCGTCGATGGATCCACAGGTACTGGGCCGGTACCGTCCGCACCATGGCCTCGATCGCGGCCATCACCCGGGCGGTGTCGGCGCTGGCGTCTTTCGACGGGAAGTCCTCGAACGCCGGCGACAGGCGCAGGGTGTAGCCGCCATCGTCCCGGCGCTCGTGGGCGAAGGCGATGACGGCCGCCCCCGACAGGCGCGCCAGCTGGTGGGTCGAGGTCAGGCTGTGCGCGGGCAGGCCGAAGAACGGCGCGAACACGCTCTCGCCGCGCCGCGTGTCCTGGTCCGGGGCGAACCACAGCAAGCCACCCTGCTTGAGGTGCTTCAGCGCCGGCCGCAGTTCCTCGCGGGTGAACATGTGGCTGGCGTAGCGCAGGCGGCCGCGGCGGACCGCCCATTCCATCGCCGCCTGGTCATGCGGGCGGTACATGCCGGCCAGCGGCGCATACGCGCACATCAGCCGCGCGGCGATCTCCAGGGTGGTGAAGTGGCCGGAGACCACGATCACCCCGCGGCCACCGGCCTGCGCGGCATGCAGGTGCTCCAGGCCCTCGACGCGCAAGCCGCGACGCTGCGGCGCCACGCTGCCCCACCAGGCGCGGGCGAACTCGAACAGGCCGATGCCCAGCTCGGAAAAGCTCCGGTCCAGCAATCGCGCCTGCGCGGCCGCGTCGAGTTCGGGAAAGCACAGGGCGATGTTGCGTGCGGCCACGTGCCGGCGATCGCGCAACAGCAGCTGCAGGAAGCGGCCCAGCAAGCGGCCCATCCCGCGCTGCAACGGCCACGGCAGTCGCGCCAGCAGCGCGGCGGCGCCGATGCCGAGCCACGCCGGCCATTGTCGGGGACCCAGGGGGGCCGGGTCGTGCTCGCTGCCGGGTTCTGCCATACCGGGATTCTACCGGTTCAGTTGGTTATCCTTTCGCGATGCGGATGGACCTGACCGAGCGTTTCCTGCGTGGCCTGTATTCGGCCGTGCTCTATGTACTTACGCCGGTCACGGTCTACCACCTGATCTGGCGCGGCTTTCGTTTTCGCGAGTATTTCCAGCGCTGGAACGAACGCTACGCGTCCTATCCGCAGCCCTCACCGCGCGTGGACGTATGGCTGCACGCGGTCTCGGTGGGCGAGGTCAACGCCGCCGCGCCGGTGGTCGACGCGCTGCGCCGCGCGCATCCGCAATGGCGCTGGCTGGTCACCACGATCACCCCGACCGGCTCCGAACGCGTGCGTGCGCTGTGGGGCGAGGGCGTGGACCACGTCTACGTGCCCTACGACCTGCCGGGCGCGGTGTCACGCTTCCTCGGCCAGTACCGCCCGAGGCTGGCGCTGGTGATGGAAACCGAGCTGTGGCCCAACCTGCTGTTCGGTTGCCGCGACCGCGGCATCCCCACCTACATCCTCAACGCGCGCCTGTCGGCGCGTTCCCTGCGCGGCTACCGGGTGCTTGCGCCATTGATCTCGCGGGTGGTGCGAACCCTGCGGCGGATCGGCGCGCAGTCCGGCGCCGACGGCAAGCGCTTCGTGGCCCTGGGGGCGCAACCCGACCATGTGGTCGACACCGGCAACCTCAAGTTCGACATCGCCGTGCCGCAGGGGATCGTGGAATTCGTGCACGCGTTCGGCAGCGGCCTGGGCACGCGCAGGGCGTGGATCGCGGCCAGCACCCATGAAGACGAGGAGGCGGCGGTGATCGCCATCCACCGCCGCCTGCGCCAGCGCTACCCGGACCTGCTGTTGCTGTGGGCGCCGCGCCATCCGGAGCGCTTCCCGCGGGTGGCCGACCAGGCTGCGGGCGCCGGCTGGCGGGTCGGCACCCGGCGCGCCCATACCTGGCCGGGCGCGGACGATGCGGTGTTCGTGATCGATACCCTCGGCGAACTGATGGCCTTCTACGCCTGCGCCGAAGTGGCCTTCGTCGGCGGCAGCCTGCAGGCCGTGGGTGGGCACAACCTGCTGGAGCCGGCCGCGGTCGGCACCGCCATGGTCACCGGCCCGCACCTGCACAACTTCGCCGAGATCTCGCGCCGCCTGCGCGAAGCCGGCGCGCTGGAAATCCGTGAGGACGCCGAGGGCATCGCCACGGCGCTGGACGAGCTGCTGCAGGATCGTGCGCGCCGCGGGGCGATGGTCGAAGCCGGGCAGGCGCTGGTCCTGCAGGGACGCGGCGCCCTGGCGCGGACCCTGCAGATGATCGCCGCGGACCTGCCGACGATTCCGGCGGCGGACGAAGCGGTCGCCGGCCCCGCGGGCGCCGCCCCGGCCTAGCGCCACCCGACGCCGGCGCGGTGGGGCAGCGGATCCTCGCGTCGGAAACGACGACGGCGGACCTGGGTCCGCCGTCGCCGGTGTTGCCTGGAGCCTCGCGACCTACTGGGCGCTGGGCGCCAGTTGCGCTTCGGCATCGACGGTCAGCAGGCGGTTGACCGCCTGCACGTCGGCGATGTCCAGGGTTCCGGCGGCCTGGTCCAGCAGCAGCCGGTTCTGCAGGTAGTTGTACTTGGCCAGCGCGTAGGCCTGCTGGGCCTGGAACAGGTTCTGCTGGTTGATCAACACGTCCAGCACGGTACGGGTGCCGACTTCCAGGCCGACCTGCGAAGCATCGTAGGCGGCCCTTGCCGAAACCAGCGCCAGGCGCCGGGCCTCGATCTCGCTGATCCCGGCCTCCAGGGTCTGGTAGGCGTTGCGGGTGTTGCGCACGATCGCGCGCTTCTGCTGCTCGTAGCTGTCCTGGGCCACGTCGCGGTTGGCGAGCGCCTCGCGGACCCGGGACTGGGTCGCGCCGCCGGAGAAGATCGGCACGTTCAGGGTCAGGCCGATGCTCTGCGAATCGCCGTTGCTGGACAGGCCGCCGGTCACCGAGTTGCCCCAGTTGGCGCCGCGGCCGAAATTGCCGCCCAGCGACAAGGTCGGCAGGTGGCCGGCGCGCGCGGCGGCGACCGCCGCTTCGGAGGCCTGGACCTGGAACTCGGTGGACTTGAGCGCCGGGTTGGTGGTGATCGCGGTTTCGACCCAGCCGCTGGCATCGTAGTCGGTGGGCAATTCGGGGCGGAAATCGTCCGGCAGGCCCTTGAGGTTGGCCACCGGCTGGCCGGTGATCTCGGCCAGCGCCTCGTAGGCGTCCTTCAGCGTGTTGCGGCTGAGGATCACGTTGGCGCGCGCGCTGTCGTACTGGGCGCGGGCCTCGTGCACGTCGGTGATCGGGGCCAGGCCCACGTCCAGGCGCTTCTGCGCGTAGTCGAACTGCTTCTGCAGCGCGGTCTGCTGGGCTTCGGCCGCGGCCAGGGTCTCGATCGCCACCAGCACGTTGAAGTAGGCCGCCGAGGTGCGGGTGATCAGTGAATCGTTGGCCGCCTCCAGGTCGAAGTCGGCGGCCTTGCTCAGCGCATTCTGGCCGCGCAGGTTGGCGTAGCTGCCGAAGTCCAGCAGCGACTGGTTGACCGATACGCCGACGTCGCGCGAGTTGCTGGTGCCGGACCAGGAGCCGCCCTCGGGCTTGAACTTGCTGCGGTTGTAGCTGGCCTGGCCGTTGATCTGCGGCAGCAGCACGGCGCGTGCCTGCACCGCGCCTTCCTTCTGGGCCAGGCGTCCGGATTCGGCGGCCGACAGTTGCGGGTCGCCGGCGCGGGCGAGTTCGTAGGTCTGCAGCAGGTCGGCGGCGTTGGCGCCCAGCGGCAACAGGGCCAGGGCAAGCGCGAAGGCGAGGGGACGACGGCTCATGCGGTTTCCTTTCGTGTTCAAAAGACGAATTGCGGGGCCGGGGCGGCGCCGACAAGGTAGGGAAGATCGGTTTCGAACAACGACTCGATGCTGGGGCCGTTGACCGCGTTGCGGATCAGGACCGCCTCCATTGCCGGCGAACGGCCGTGGATCACGAACAGGCGGCCCCCGGGACGCAGCCACTGCAGGAAAAGTGACGGCACCTGGTCGACCGCGGCGGTCACGCAGATCGCATCGAAGCGGCGCTCGGTGGAGAAGTGCAGCGCGTCGACGTTCTCGATGCGCACGTTGTTGCCGAGGCCGCAGTCGTCCAGCCGGGTGCGGGCCAGCGCGGCCAGGGCCGGGTCGATCTCCAGGCTGAGCACGTCGCGGGCGAGGGCGCCCATGCAGGCGGCCAGGTAACCGCTGCCAGTGCCGATCTCCAGGACCTCCTCGCCTTCCTGCAGGGCGAGCGCCTGCAGGGTGCGGCCTTCGATCACCGGCTTCATCATGCGCTGGCCCGGGCCCAGCGGGATCTCCACGTCGGCATAGGCCAGGGCGCGATGGATCTCCGGCACGAACTTCTCGCGCGGCAGGGTCGCCAGGGTGCCCAGCACGCGCGCATCGAGCACGTCCCAGGGACGCACCTGCTGCTCGACCATGGTTTCGCGGGCCTGGTTGTAGTTCATCGTCATCGGAAGGTCATCCTGCACGGGAGCCGGCCATTTTAGCGGCTCGCGGCGTGTTTCGAGGGGGCGCCGCCGTGCATCAGGATCGCCGTAGTAGCACACCAGCACGCAGTGCCGGAAGTCACCGAGACCTCCGTCGCCGGGGGCCTGGTCACTGCTGGCGCGGCCCATAGGCGCGCAGGAACATGTCCACGGTCGCATCGACGTGGGCGGCCACGTCGACCTGCCGCGGACTGGCGCAGAGGCCGCACATCATGCGGCCGTGCATCTCGCCCTTGATCAGGGCGAAGAACTGCTCGGTGGCGCGGCCGACGTCGGCGATCTCCAGTTCGCCGGCCTCGACCCGCGACTGCAGGAAGACCGCGAACGCCTGGTGGGTACGCTGCGGGCCGGCCTCCCAGAACAGGTTGCGCAAGGGATCGTCCGCCTGCCCCAGGGCCATCATCATGCGCTGGGTGCTGATCGCCTCGTCGCTGCTGATCAGTTCGAAGAAAGCGCTGGCGATCGCACGCAACTGCGCCTGCAGCGGACCCTTGAGTTCGATGTCGAACAGGTCGTCGGGCAGCATCTCCTCGCACTTGGCCCGGACCGCGGCCGAGAACAGCGCTTCCTTGTCGCCGAAATGGCTGTAGACGGTGAGTTTGGAGACCCCCGCTTCGGCGGCGATCTGGTCCATGCTGGCGCCATTGAAGCCTTCGCTGGAGAACAGCCGCTTGGCCGCTTCCAGGATCGCGGCGCGCTTGCCCAGGTCCTTGGGCCGACCGGGGCTGGACACCTTGCCGGGGGACTTGGAACGGTTGCCTGGTAGCTCGCTGCGGACCATGCGTCCAATAGTAGACTAACCGGTTCGATATTTATACTATACCGGGAAGTCCAATTATCGTCCGAGCAGGAACGGAGTGTCCCGATGAGCAGAATGCGCGGTTCCGTCCTCCTTCTGCTTCTCGCCACCCTGGCTGCTTGCGGAGACCAGGGCGACGGCAACCAGGCGCCACGCCCGGCCCTGGTGGTGCAGCCGATGCCGAGCTGGTCCGCGCGCGCGGCGATCGCGACCGCTACGCGCGGCTTGTGCAGGACAAGCTGGTCAGCCAGTCCGCCTACGATGCGCAGAATGCCGCCTACAAGGCGACCGAGGGCCAGGCCCGCGCTGCCCGCGCGCAACTGGACGTGGCCCGCAACCAGGCCGGTTATTCGCAGTTGCGCGCGCCCCGCGACGGGGTCATCGCCACCCGCCTGGCCGAGGCAGGACAGGTGGTGGCCGCCGGCCAGACGATCTTCACCCTGGCCGCCGACGATGGCCGCGAAGTGGCCATTGCCTTGCCGGAGGGCCGGATCCGCGACTTCACTGTCGGCCAGCCGGTACTGGTGGAATTGTGGAATGCGCCCGGCGAACGCCTGCCCGGGGTGATCCGCGAGATCTCCCCGGCCGCCGATGCGCAGACTCGCACCTATGCCGCGCGGGTCAACCTGGTCGGCCAGGCGGCCGCCTCGGTGGAACTCGGCCAGAGCGCCCGCGTCTACGTGCAGGATGCCGCCGCGGCCGAACTCAGCGTGCCGCTTTCGGCGATCCAGCGCGGCGCCAACGGCGCCAACGCGGTCTGGGTGGTCGATCCGGCGACCGGCAAGGTCCGGTCCCAGGCGGTGCAGCTCGGCCGCTATGGCGAGACCGACGTGCCGGTACTGGGTGGCCTCAAGGCCGATCGCAGGCGGACTGAACATGCGCCGCTTCAACCTCTCCGAATGGGCGCTGACCCACCGCAGCCTGGTGCTGTACGCGATGATCGTGCTCGGCATCATCGGCGCCTGGTCGTACCGGCACCTGGGCCAGTCGGAAGATCCTCCCTTCACCTTCAAGGTGATGGTGGTGCGCACGGTGTGGCCCGGCGCGGCCGCCGACGAAGTCTCGCGGCAGGTCACCGAACGCATCGAGAAGGCGCTGATGACCACCGGCGAGTACGAGTACATCCGCTCGTACTCGCGCCCCGGCGAATCGCAGGTCATCTTCGTGGCCCGCGACTCGATGCATTCCGACGAAGTGCCGGCGCTCTGGTACCAGGCGCGCAAGAAGGTCGGCGACATCCGCGCGACCCTGCCCGAGGGCGTGGTCGGGCCGTTCTTCAACGACGAGTTCGGTGACACCTTCGGCAACATCTATGCGCTCACCGGCAAGGGCTTCGACTACGCGGTGATGAAGGACTACGCCGAGCGCATCCAGCTGGAACTGCAGCGGGTCGCCGACGTGGGCAAGGTGGAACTGGTCGGGCTGCAGGACGAGAAGGTCTGGATCGAGCTTTCCAATACCAAGCTGGCGACGCTGGGGATCCCCCTGGCCAGCGTGCAGCAGGCGCTGGACCAGCAGAACACGGTGACTTCCTCCGGTTTCTTCGAAACCACCACCGACCGGGTACGGTTGCGCGTCGACGGCGCCTTCGCCTCGGTCGCCGACATCCGCCAATTCCCGATCCAGGCCGGTGGCCGCACCATCCGCCTGGGCGACATCGCCGAAGTGCGGCGCGGCTTCGCCGACCCTTCCGCGCCGAAGATGCGCTTCATGGGCGAGGACGCGATCGGCCTGGCCGTGGCGATGAAGCAGGGCGGCGACATCCTGGCCCTGGGCAAGACCCTGGACGCCGGCTTCGAGCGCATGCAGAAGACGCTGCCGGCGGGCATGCAGCTGCGCAAGGTCTCCGACCAGCCGCATTCGGTGCGCGACTCGGTCGGCGAGTTCGTGCAGGTGCTGACCGAAGCGGTGCTGATCGTGTTGCTGGTCAGCTTCTTCTCTTTGGGCCTGCGCACCGGGCTGGTGGTCGCAGTGACCATCCCGCTGGTCCTGGCCATGACCTTCGCGGTCATGCACTACTTCAACGTCGGCCTGCACAAGATCTCGCTGGGCGCGCTGGTGCTGGCACTGGGACTGCTGGTGGACGACGCGATCATCGCCGTGGAGATGATGGCGATCAAGATGGAGCAGGGGTTCGACCGCATGCGCGCGGCGAGCTTCGCCTACACCTCGACCGCCTTCCCGATGCTGACCGGCACGCTGGTGACCGCCGCCGGCTTCCTGCCCATCGCCACCGCCGCCTCCGGCACCGGCGAGTACACCCGTTCGCTGTTCCAGGTGGTGACCATCGCCCTGGTCGTGTCGTGGATCGCGGCGGTGCTGTTCATCCCCTACCTGGGCGACAAGATGCTGCCCGACCTGGCCCATCCGGCGCCGCCCCGGCCCGGCTCGTGGGGCGCGCGCTGGAATGGCCTGCGCGAACGCCTGGCCGATCGCTGGCCGGCCTTCGCCGGCGTGCTGGCGCCGCGCGCTGCGCATGACCCGCGGGAACAGCACGACCCTTACCAGACCCGCTTCTACCAGCGTTACCGGCGGCTGCTCGACGCCTGCCTGCGCCATCGCTGGCTGGTCATCGGCATCACCGTGCTGGCGTTCGTGGCGTCGCTGCTGCTGTTCCGGTTCGTGCCACAGCAGTTCTTCCCCGATTCGACCCGGCTCGAGCTGATGGTCGACCTGGAACTGGCCGAAGGCTCCTCCCTGCGCTCGACCGAGGCCCAGGCCAGGAAGCTGGAGAAGCTGCTGGCCACGCGTACCGACATCGACAACTACGTCGCGTATGTCGGTACCGGTTCGCCGCGTTTCTACCTGCCGCTGGACCAGCAGCTGCCGCAGGCCAACTTCTCCCAGTTCGTGGTCACCGCCACCGACCTGCCGGCGCGCGAGGCGCTGCGCAGCTGGATGATGGAAGAGATCGGACCGCAGTTCCCGCAGCTGCAGTTCCGCGTCACCCGCCTGGAGAACGGCCCCCCGGTCGGCTACCCGATCCAGTTCCGGGTCTCCGGCGAGCACATCGACCGGGTCCAGGCGCTGGCCCAGCAGGTCGCCGCGCAGGTCCGCGGAAATCCCGACGTGAGCAACGTCAACCTGGACTGGGACGAACCCAGCAAGGTGCTGCGCCTGCGCATCGACCAGGACCGTGCCCGCGCGATGGGGGTCAGCTCGTCCGACGTCTCCCATTTCCTGACCAGCTCGCTGTCGGGATTGCGGGTCAGCACCTACCGCGAAGGCAACGAGCTGGTCGAGATCCTGTTGCGCGGCCCGGACGAGGAACGTGCGCGCCTGGACCTGATCGGCAGCCTGGCCGTGCCCACGGCCAGCGGTAGCGTGCCGCTGGCGCAGATCGCCAGCGTCCAGTACGCATTTGAGGACGGCATCATCTGGCATCGCAACCGCCTGCCCACGGTGACCGTGCGCGCCGACATCCGCGACGGCATCACGGCGCCGACCGTGGTCGCAAAGATCCTGCCGACCCTGGAAGGCATCCGTGCGCAGTTGCCGGCGGGCTACCTGCTGGAAACCGGCGGCACGGTGGAGGACTCGGGGCGCGGGCAGAAGTCGATCGCCGCCGGCATGCCCCTGTTCCTGCTGGTGGTGGCCACCCTGCTGATGCTGCAGCTGCGCAGTTTCTCGCGGGTGGCGCTGGTGTTGCTGACCGCGCCGCTCGGACTGATCGGGGTGACGTTGGCGCTGCTGGTGTTCCGGGTGCCGTTCGGTTTCGTGGCCATGCTGGGGACGATCGCCCTGGCCGGCATGATCATGCGCAACTCGGTGATCCTGGTCGACCAGATCCAGCAGGACATCGACGCCGGCCATGATCGGTGGCACGCGATCATCGACGCGACCGTACGCCGTTTCCGCCCGATCGTGCTGACCGCGCTGGCCGCGGTGCTGGCGATGATCCCGCTGTCGCGCAGCGCGTTCTTCGGGCCGATGGCGGTGGCGATCATGGGTGGGCTGACCGTGGCCACCGCGCTGACCCTGCTGTTCCTGCCGGCCTTGTACGCGGCCTGGTTCCGGGTGCGCCCCGAGGAACGCGGCAGCGGCACCTGAAAGAACCGTCTGCAGGGTGACACCCTGCGGGCCGGGCCGGGCCGGGCCTGCGCCAGCGGGCGGGCCGGCCATGGGCCGCCGGTCGCCTGCATCCCTTGCGGAAGAAGGTGTTGCCGCGCAACAAAGCGCGACCGGACTCGGCTGCCAGCCACTTCATCGGCCTGAACGAATCCGCGCGCGCGCCGCACAATCGCAGCCGGGCCGGACTCCCGCGCCTGCCGTGACGGGGGCAACCTCGACCCTGCGGACGATCCCTGCAGGTCCCCCTTGTGGCCGGCCGGCAAACTCGCTTAGCTTCGGCGCATGGGGGCATGAGCATGCGAAGCCTCCATCCCGCCGGCTTCCCGGGCAAAGGCTTGCCGCCGTACCCGTCGTCGGGCCCTTGCCCGCCATCCCACCGCAGGAGTCGCATCCGTGAAATCCGTCCATCCCAGGAATGCCCTGGCTACCGTCGTCGTCCTGCTGGGCGCGGCCGCCATCGTCGGGCCCGTCGCCGCACAGACCAAGATCGACAAGCCCAAGCGCGACCGCGCCGATTTCGTGCGTGGCAACGAGAACAGCAAGGCCAAGCGCGTCACTCCGCCGAAGAACGAACAGGAAGCGGTGGCCCGCAAGCGCACCGTCGCGCGCGGCCTGCTCGAGCTGCAGTTGCCGGAAGACCGCATGGTCAACCTGGTAGCGGTGCGCAATGCCGACGGCACGGTTTCCTACCAGCACCTTGCCGAGGGCGAAACCCTGCCGGCCCAGGCTTCGCAGGGAGAAGTCAAATGAAGAAGACCCTCCTGCTGGCCGCCTTGTCCACCGCGCTCCTCGCCGGCAACGCGCTTGCCGCCAACATCATCCCGGTCAACGCCGATCCGGCCGGCCAGGGCCTCAACGACACCACCCCGCTGGCACCGGCCGGCGGCAACCCGGGCACCAGCATCGGCGAGCAACGCCGAATCGCCTACCAGTTCGCCGCCGACCTGTGGGGCGCCGTGCTGATCAGCCCCGTCGACATCCGCGTGCAGGCCAGCTTCCAGGCACTGCAGTGCAACGCCGCCGGTACCGTGCTCGGTTCGGCCGGTACTTCGCCGATCTACGTGCTGACCGAGCCGGGCAAGCCGGACACCCTGTACCACGGCGCGTTGGCCGACGCCCTGATCGGCGAGGACCTGCAGGGCGGCGCCGGCGTGGACATCATCAGCCGCTTCAACGCGTCCTACGGGCTGACCAATCCGGACGGCACGCCGTGCTCGCCGGGTTCGGGCTGGTACTACGGCCTGGACGGCAACACCCCGGCCGGCAAGACCAACTTCCTCAACGTGGTCATGCACGAGATCGCGCACGGCCTGGGCTTCTCCGGCTTCGGCAGCGTGGTCACCGGCGCGCCGCTGGCTGGCTACCAGGACATCTACTCGCGCTTCGCCTGGAACAACGTCACCAACCAGGGCTGGTACCAGATGACCAACGCCGGCCGCGTGGCGGCGGTTATCGGTGGCAACCTGGCCTTCCGCGGGCCCATCGTCACCAGCCAGGTCCCGCTGGTGCTGGACGAGAAGATCGTGTTGCGGGCCAGCGGTACGGTCAGCGGTGACTACAGCTACGGCACCGCTGCGTTCGGTCCCGCGCCGACGGCTGCCAACTTCACCGGCAGCGTGGTGCTGGTCAACGATGGCAGCGCCTCGCCGTCGCTGGGCTGCGCGGCATCGCCGGCCGGCGCCTACGCCGGCAAGATCGCCATCGTCGACCGCGGCACCTGTGCCTTCGAGATCAAGGCCAGGTTCGCGCAGGACGCCGGCGCCAAGGCGGTGATCGTCGCCAACAACGTCAACGCGCTGCTGTCCATGGGCGAAGACGCGAGCGTGGCGGCCACGGTGCCCACCCTGAGCGTGTCCTCGGTCAGTGGCGCGGCGATCAAGGCGGGGCTGCCGGGCGTCAACGTCACCCTGGCGACATTGCCCGGCACCCTGGCCGGTGCCGACGCCAATGGCTACGCGTTGCTGTATTCGCCCAACCCGGTGGCGCAGGGCTCGTCGTTCTCGCATTACGACGTCAGCACCACGCCGAACGCGCTGATGGAGCCGGCGATCACCTCGACCCTGGCCGCCAACTACAACGTCGACCTGACCAATGCGCTGTTCCAGGACGAGGGTTGGACGCTCACCGCCGGCAACGCCAGGATCGCCGGCTGCGATACCGGTATTCCGGTTTCGCAGGTGGGTGGCCTGATCATCGGTGCCAACGTCATTGCGCAGAGCAACATCTGCGAGATCGGCGCGGCCAACCACGGCGCCTACGTCAGCTGCATGACCACCTATCGCAACAAGCTGCGCAGCGCGGGCCTGATCAACACCACCCAGGCGGGCAAGTTGAACGCCTGCGTGGCCCGCAACCGCTGATCGATCCCTCTGTTGTTGGAAGAGCCGGCGCCTGGTGCGCCGGCTTTTTTTTTGCGCCGCGACGCTTCGACTGCGTTCCTTGCCGGCATGCATGCAGAGGCTGGGCGCCTGCGACCAAGCCGGGCCAAGCGGTTCGATGCAAGGCTACGCGTGCAAGGGCCCGGAAGCGGCACGCAATGCGACCACGGATCCGCAGGCCGCGGCCCCGCTCGCCCAATCAGGATCGACGGAAGCCAGCGCGCTGGCGCAGTCAGGGCCCGTTGTCGCCGGCCGGCCGCCGCGGGCGCAGCGCGCGATTGAACAGCGCCAGGGTCTGCTTCCACGCCTCGGCCGCGGCGGTGGCGTCGTAGCGCGGGGTGGTGTCGTTGTTGAAGCCATGCTGGGTGCCGGCGGGCTGCAGCAGCGTGTAACGCACGCCCGCCGCCTTCAATGCCTGTTCGTAGGCAGGCCAGGAAGCATTGACGCGGTCGTCGTTGGCCGCCAGTACCACCAGCAATTCGGCCTTGATATTGGCCACATCCGCCGGATCCGGTGCGCCGCCGTAGAACGGCGCCGCCGCTTCCAGGTGGGGAAGTCGCGTGGCGAGGAAGTTGGCGATAGCGCCGCCGTAGCAGAAACCGACCACGCCGAGCTTTCCGTTGCCGCCCTCGATGCCGCGCAACAGCGCGGACGCAGCCAGGAAGTCCTCGCGGGTCTTTGCCTGGTCCAGTTGGGTGAACAAGGCGCGGGCCGCATCCTCGTCGCCCGGATAACCGCCGAGCGGGAACAGCGCGTCCGGAGCGAAGGCGATGAAACCCTCCAGCGCCAGTCGCCGTGCGATGTCCTCGATGTGGGGATTGAGTCCGCGGTTCTCGTGCACCACCAGCACCACCGGCAACGGGCCGTTGGCTGCAGCCGGCCGGGCCAGGTAGCCACGGGCCTTGCCGTAACCACGTGGCGAATCGAATTCCAAGTAGCGCGTGGACAGGCGCTTGTCGTCCGGCGCCACCTGCTGGGCGGCGGCGAACTGCGGACTCAACATCGCCAGCAAGCCGGCCGCCCCGGCCGCTCCGCTGGCCAGCCGCGCGGTGGCCCGCAGGAAACCGCGGCGGTCGATGTCACCATGCACGTACTGGTCGAAGAGGCGCATCACCGCTGGATCGAAATCACTTGCGGTCGGTCGGCTCGGATGCTTCATGGCGTATCCTCGGCGGCGTGGTGGAGAAACGGTGGGACGCGACGCCCACGGCGGCGGCAGCTCAGCCGGGGCCGCGGAACCGCCGGGTCAATCCCTTGAGGAAATTGCGCAGGATCTGGTCGCCGCAGGCGCGGTAGTGCTTGTGTCCGGCCTGGCGGAACAACGCGGTCATTTCCGGCTTGGACAGCGGAAAGCCGGCGGAGGCGAAGACCTCGTGCATGTCCGCATCCTTCAGCTGGAAGGCCACCCGCAGCTTCTTCAGCACCAGGTTGTTGCTGATCCGGGTTTCCACCGGGCGTGGCGGCAGGCTTTCGTCGCGGCCCCGGTAATAGATCACCAGGCCATCGAGCAGGTGTGCGAGCACGCGGTCGCTGCAGGCGGCGAAGCCTGGCTCGCCCTCCTTCTTCAGCAGCGCCGGCAAGTCGTCCTTGACCATGGGGAAATCCGCATCGGCCAGCTGCATGACTTCGATGACCTTGGCGTCGCCCAGGTCCAGCATGTAGCGGATGCTGCGCATCACGTCGTTGTTGATCATGGCGGGCCGTGGCAAGGAGAAGGTTGCAAGGTTACACGCCTGACCCCGCGTGCAGTGTCTGCGGCGATCGGAAACGGACCAACGTCCGGTGAGCAGACATCCCGATGCTGGCAAGAGTGGACAGCCGTGGCGGCGCTGGATTGCAAAGGGCCCCGCGCAGCGGGGCCCCGTTTTTCGTCTGCCAATGCAGGCATTGGCTCAGTCGTCGGTGATTTCCGACTTGGGGTTGGTGGTGGGAACCGGATAGGCCTTGGCCCGCGTGTCCTTCTTCTCGCCGGCGGTCGGACCACGTTCCTTGGCCACCTCAAGCTCGGCCACGGTCGCATAGCCATCGGCGTTGACGTCGAGCTTGGCGAAGTCCTCGGCAGTCTTGCCTTCGTGCTGCGTATATTCGCTCAACGACACGCGACCATCTGCGTCGGTATCCAGCAAGCGGACCTTCTCTTCGGTGGTCTTGTCCCCACCGGCCCAGGCGCTGCCGGCGAACAGCAGGGTCGAAGCCACCAGGGCGATGCGGGTCGTGCGGTTCTTGTCATAGGTCATGCTCGTGCTCCTTTCATGCGATGGCCCGTCCGATGAGCCGGATTTCCTGGCCCCACCTTGGCCAACCGCAGGTAAGCGTGCCGCGAATGTCGCGTGCATACGCGCTCCCTACGAGTTAACGAAAACCGTGGAACGCCGCGTACTCAGGGCATCGAGCACCGACGCTACGTGCCCGACGCCGTATATCGCACCGGTCGGGATCCGGACCTGGGGTGGGTGCCGAACCGGCATGAGGCCGTCAATCCGGCGGATCGCTGGGCGTGGGTTGCGGTCCGTCCGGATCGCGCTGCGGCGGAAACACCGGATCGCTGGGCTGGTGTGGTGGGGTATCGCGGACGGGATTGGGTGTTTCGCCTGGCTTGGGCTCTGGCGGCTGGAAGGGATTGGGTGTGTATTGCATGAAGGATCTCCTGCGAAAAGATGCCGATGCACTTGTGCATGGACGAGGCGACGTTGCACGCGGCGATGCTTGCGGCAGGTGAAGGAGCGGAGTCTTGGAGCTCACGCGCGATGAAGGCGCGGCATCCTGCCGGCGCCGGCCTGGCCACTGCCGGGCGGCTGCGAAGGCGCACCGCTCCCGCTCCTGCGCATGAATGGGAGCCTCGTCAGATCAGCCGACGCGCCCTTTCTAAGCACCTGTTCATCCACGGGTGCGGACACTCGGCCCCTGTCCAACAGGGAGGCATGGCGATGAAGATCCAGCAGCATGGCGTTTACAGGAAGTTGGGGCTGTCCCTCGCGTTGGCCCTGGGCCTGGCGATGGGTTCGGCAGCCAGCGCGCAGACCGTCGGCTACAACATCCGCACGGGCGATGTGTGGGTGGACACCCGTCTGGGCGAGATCAACGACTACGGCCATCGCTATCGCGATCCCTTCGTCGACGAAATGTCCGGTTACTACGGCGCGCCGCGCAGCCTGGTGGTCGAGTTGCTGGAACGGCGTCGCTGGGCGCCGGCGGACGTGTACTACGCTTGTGCGCTGGCCCATTCCCTCGGCATCCCCTGTGGCGACGTGGTTCGCGAATACGATCGCCACCCGGGCAAGGGCTGGGGCAACGTGGCCAAGCGTTACGGGATCAAGCCGGGTTCGCCTGCCTTCCATGCGCTCAAGCGTGGCACCGCAGTGACCTACGGCCATTGGGGCTATCCGGTGGTAGTGGATCGCGTGGTCCGCGTGGACTGGTCGCAGCACGGACCGGGCGAGTCGAAGTCCAAGTCCAAGGGCGGACCGGCGGCCGGGCACTCGGGTCATGGCGGCGGCAAGGCGCACTCGGATCACGGCGGCGGCGGACCGAAAGCCAGCGGCAAGGGCAATGGCGGCAACGGCAAGGGTGATGGCAAAGGCGGCAACGGGAAAGGCAAAGGCAACGGCAACGGCAACGGCAAATAGCCGTAAGCCGAACCACCCGGGCGGTGATGCTTCCGATTCAACGACAATGGCGGCCTCGGGGTCGCCATTGTCGTTTTTGCGTCCCGGCCGGCACGGGTCTTCATCGGTGATCGGCGGTTGACACCGGTCTGATGCCAGGGCGCTGGCCGGGGTGGGTGGGTAGTTCGGCTTAGGCCCGTGGTTTACCGTCGGGTCCGCAGCGTCGCGTCACCGGCATGAAGCACGCGCGAGTCGCTGGCGCCTTGCGCGTGTCCGGCAACAGGCACGGCAGCAGGCCAGCCACGGACAGCAAGGAGCAGCGAGGGGTAGCTGGGTGCGCCCGGCAGGCGCGTCCGCATGGTCACAGCATCGCCACCGACAGCAGCGGCGCCGGATCGTTCCAACTCGCCCGCGCGCCCAATGCCGCCAGTTCCAGCAGCACCGCGGTGGCGGCGACTTCCGCGCCCTGGCGGCGCACCAGCGCCGCGGCCGCCTTCAGCGTACCGCCGGTGGCCAGCACGTCATCGACCACCAGCACGCGCGCCCCCGGCGGCAAGGCGTCGACCTGGATCTGCAGGCGATCGCTGCCGTACTCCAGAGCGTAGTCGATCGACAGTGTCGGCCCAGGCAGCTTGCCCGGCTTGCGCACGGGCACGAAGCCGATCCCAAGCTCGCGTGCCAGGGCGGCGCCCAGGATGAAGCCGCGCGATTCGACCCCGACCACCGCGTGCAGGCCTCGGCCGTGCCACGGCCCGGCCATCGCCGCGATCGCCTCGGCGAAGGCCCCGGCATGGGCCAGCACCGGGGTGATGTCCTTGAACACGATCCCCGGCCTGGGGAAATCGGGGACATCGCGCAACAGGGACTGCCAATGGCTCATCGTGGTTTCCCTTGTTCCGTACGGAGTGTCCCGCGAGCCGACAGTGTTTCACGGGTCCGCCCGTGGAATCACCCCGGTTTCATGGAAACCGGGGCCATACTGGCGCCGGCGTCCTGACGAGCCGTCCCATGCCCTGCCCTGGCCTGGCCTGGCCTTGTTGTCCGCGTGGCGCTGCTGGTCGGATGCAGCGACGGTCGCCGCGGACCAGCGCGCCACGCGCGGTGTCCTGGAGCGATGCCCGACAAGCGGGCGGCCGGCGCAATCGTCCTGCAATATCCTCGCGCCATGCTCCTGCTACCAGCCGGCGGAGAGGTGCCATGCAACCAGTCCTGTTCACGATCTCGCCGATCTACAACGGGTGGCAGGTGCATGACGAACTCAGGTGCCGCGACTGGTACGAAAGGCTGGACGATGCGGTCGCGTCGGCCGGCAGCCTGGCGCAGCTGCGACATGCGCTGACCGGCCAGCCCACCGCAGTCGCGGTCAGCACCGTGTACGGCGAAGCGGTGATCCGCCTGCGCCACGGCTGAGTGGTGCCGGGTTCACGGATTCCGAACGCTGATTTCACGTCCGTTCGCCGATCCCCTCCGGTAGCGTGGTGGAACCTCCACTGGAAGGCAACGCACCATGAGCAGCCGCTTCTTCTTCGCCCAAGACCAGGCTGGCAACATGCAGAAGGTCCACGTCGTCCGCCATTCCGCGGCTGATCCGGCAGAATCCGGGGGGCGCCCGAATGCTGCCGCGTATGCGCTCGACGATGGCAGTCCGGTCAGGCGCATCGACAGCGACACCTTCCAGGTCATCGACACCGGCGCGCTTGTCACTATGATGCGCGCCTGAGCCCGTCGCAGGCGGTGGCAGCGGCAGGATGGGCCTTGCCCGGCCGACCGTGCGAAGCTGGTGCCCGCGACCACTACCGCAGGGCATGCACATGGAACTGGGAATGATCGGCCTGGGCCGCATGGGCGCCAACATGGCCGAAAGGATTGCGCGCGGCGGACATGCCGCGTTCGGGTTCGATCCGAACGCCGACGCGCGCGCGCTGGCCGCGGCCAGGGGCGTGACCGCGGCCGCCTCGCTGGCCGAACTGGTCCAGGCACTGCCGGCGCCACGCGTGCTGTGGATGATGGTGCCCGCCGGCCATGTCGTCGACGACACCCTGGGCCAGCTGGTGCCCCTGCTGTCGCCCGATGACGTGGTCGTGGACGGCGGCAATTCCTACTACAAGGACACGTTGCGGCGTGCCGCGACGATGGCCCGGCAGGGCATCCACTATCTGGACTGCGGTACCAGTGGCGGCGTGTGGGGGCTGGCCGAAGGCTACAGCCTGATGGTCGGCGGCGATGCCGGTGCCGTGCAGCGGTTGCGGCCGTTGTTGTCCACGCTGGCGCCGGCGGCCGATCGCGGCTGGGGCAGGGTCGGACCCAGCGGCGCGGGCCACTTCACCAAGATGGTCCACAACGGCATCGAGTACGGAATGATGCAGGCCTATGCCGAGGGCTTCGCGATCATGCAGCGCAAGACCGACTTCGACCTGGACCTGCACCAGGTGGCCGAGATCTGGCGCGAGGGCAGCGTGGTCCGCTCCTGGCTGCTGGACCTGACCGCCGAGGCGCTGGGCGGCAATCCGACCCTGGCCGGGATCGCGCCGCGCGTGTCCGATTCGGGCGAGGGACGCTGGACCGTGGCCGAGGCCATCGACCTGGACGTGTCCGCGCCGGTGATCACCCTGTCGTTGCTGGAGCGCCTGCGTTCGCGCGAGGCCGATTCGTTCGCCGACAAGCTGCTGGCGGCGATGCGCAACCAGTTCGGCGGGCACCCGACCGAGCCAGGCTGACCGGCGACGGCACGGTCAGCCACGGCCGGCGCCAGCACGTCGCTTAAGATGTGGCCTGCACGATGCGAGCGGGGATTCGCAATGAAACGATCGATCATCGCCGCCTTGATGGTGGCCGGCCTGGTTCTTGCGCTGCCCGGAACGGAGGCCAAGCAGTTTCGCAAGCCGCCGCCGAAAGTGGTCGAATGGCCGCTGCCCTGGGCCAGTGGGGTCAGTCTGGAATACGACCAGAGCAGCGAGCGCGTCGTCGAGGTCAAGGGCGTGGGCAGCCGCGTGACCAGCAGCGAGGTCACCCGGATCGCGATCCTGCGCGTGGAAAAGTCCGGCTTCGTCCAGGGCTGGACCACGCTGGCCGTGCTCGGTCGTTCCGGCAATGAATCCGTGGAAGAGCGCCGCGTGCGTGACGAGCTCGCACGGGAGTTTGGCAAGACCACGCTGGAAGTGAGCCTGGCCCGCGACGGCACCTATGCCGGCATCGCCAACATGGAAGACCTGCAGCGACGCTTCAAGACGCTGGTGGTGAAATGGCGGGATGCGGCCAAATCCGGATCCGGGCCGGGCAAGGAAACCGCGGAGGCGCGCGCGCTGCGCGAGCGGCTGTTCTCGGCCTACACCAGCGGACCGGTGCTGGAGACGCAACTTTCGATCCTGCCGCAGGCCTACAACTTCGTGGCCGGCGGCGGCCTCGGCCTCGACTACGAGTACGAATACGAGGACGAGGGCGCCAATCCGTTTGGCGGTGATGCGTTCCCGATGGCCGGCCGGATGAGCCTGAGCCGCGATCCGCTGCACGAAGGCTGGATGATGCTGGAATGGACCGTGGGCGTGGACCGCGAGCGCGGTGGCGAGGTATTGGCGGCCACAGTGCGCAAGCTGATGGGAGCGCAGGCGGCGCAGGGCGAGGGCAAGCCGGGGCAGCCCACCCTGGAGCAGGCGACCGCTAACATCGACATAGGCAGTTCGACCCGTTTCCGCATCGACCCGGCAACCGGCATCGTGCAATGGATGCAGACCGTGCAGCGGCGCCGCGTCGGCCAGAGGAACGAGGTGCTCACCACCACCTTGCAACTGCGCAAGGAAAAGTTCGTGGCGCCGGCAGCCGGGACCGCCGTTGCCGAACAGGCTGCATCGGTCCCGCGTCCATGAACGGCGCCCTAGACGCGTCGCCGCCCGTGCCGGCGTCGCCCTAGGCCCCGGCCAGCGCAAACGTCGGCCACTCGGGCCAGGCTCGCGCGGAACAGGCGTGTCCGAACACTTGCGGCAACCCCCTGCCGCGCCTGTTTCCCCGGTTTCGTCGGCGGCAACCGGGTTTCGTCGCCTTCCGCTACCGGAGGGCCGGTGGCTCGGCTAGGCTCCACCGCAATCCGGAACCCCGGGCACTGCGTGAGAACACTTCCGTGAAAACCAGCTTCTTCTTCGTGCTGCGGATTGCCATCGCCTGGTTCGTCGGCTTCCTGCTCCTGCTGATCCTGTGGGGCGGCTTCTTCGACGGCGGCACGGACGGCCTGTTCCTGCTGTTCCTGGTCGTGCTCGGCTTCGTCATCGCCAGCGCGGTCTCCCACATCCGCCGCATCCGCCTCATCGTCGGCAACATCGACCCCGGCAGCCTGGCCAACCGCCAGCGCCGGCAGATCGAGGTCCCGCTGGGGGCCGACGAAGCCTTCCAGCTGGTCGACGCGGCGATCCGCGAGCTGCCCCGCTCGGAGGACATCGAAAGCGCGCGCGACAGCCTGCAGGTACGGGCCAAGGTCGCCCGGCTCAATCCCTACAGCGCCAAGAGCCCGGGCCGCTTCAATCCGCTGTACTGGATCCACATCAAGCGCAACCAGATCCTGGCCACGGTCACGCCGGGCGACGGCATCTGCAGCGTGACCCTGGTCTGCGAGCCGGAAAGCGGGGCCTGGAGCGACTGGTTCCTGGTCGACGACGGCACCAACCTGGAAAACGCCGAAGCCTTCACCCGCGCGATCACCCGCCGCGTCGCCGAACACCGGCGCAACGAACAGGCGGCCGCGCGGCAGACGGTGACCGAGAAGGAACTGACCGTGGCCAAGCTGAGCCTGCTGCACGCGCAGGTCGAGCCGCACTTCCTCTACAACACCCTGGCCAGCGCGCAGTACCTGACCCGCAGCGACCCGGCCCGGGCCGACCAGATGCTGGGCAACCTGATCACCTACCTGCGCCATTCGCTGCCGCGCACCGAGGATTCGCTGTCCACCCTGGGCGAAGAGCTGGAGCGCGCGCGGGCCTACCTGGAAATCCTCAGGATCCGCATGGGCAACCGGCTGGAACTGCAGATCGAGGTGCCCGAGGCGCTGAAGCCGATCCCGTTCCCGGCGATGATGCTGCAGACCCTGGTCGAGAATGCGATCAAGCACGGCCTGGAGCCCAAGTCCGGTGGTGGCACGATCTGGATCATCGCCCGCCTGGTAGACGGGATGCTGGCGGTCACCGTCGCCGACGACGGGCAGGGCTTCAACGCGCAGAGCAGCGGCACCGGCATCGGCCTGAAGAACGTGCGCGAACGGCTGCGCCTGGCCTACGGCGGCGCGGCTTCATTCAGCATCGTCGCCAATTTCCCCAGCGGCGTGGCCGCGACCATCCAGCTGCCGCATGGCCAGGAACACGGTGACGACAATGCCTAAGTGCGTGATTGCCGAAGACGAAGCGCTGTTGCGCACGGAACTGTCCAGGCTGCTGGCCGCCGCCTGGCCCGGCCTGCAGATCGTGGCCGAATGCGAGGACGGCGGCACCGCGCTGGAGGCCATCGCCGAGCAACAGCCGGACGTGGCCTTCCTGGACATCCGCATGCCGGGGCTGACCGGGCTGGAAGTGGCCGCCGCCGCGGCCGAGGCCAGCCCCGGGACCCAGGTCGTGTTCGTCACCGCCTACGACCAGTACGCGGTCGATGCCTTCGACCGGGGCGCCGTCGATTACCTGCTCAAGCCGGTCGCGCAAGATCGCCTGGCCGCCACCGTGCAGCGCCTGCAGTCGCGGCTGGTTCAGGGCGCGCCCGATGCCGAAGCGCTGGCAGCGATGTTCCGCCAGCTCGGCTCGCGCCTGTCGGCTCCCGCGGTCGAGCCGCTGGTCTGGCTCACCGCCAGCGCCGGCAAGGACACGCGCCTGATCATGGTCGACGACGTGGCCTATTTCCAGGCCGACCACAAGTACACCGTGGTCATGACCGCCGAGGGCGAGTCGCTGCTGCGCAAGCCGATCCGCGAGCTGCTGGAAGTGCTGGATCCGACGATCTTCAAGCAGATCCACCGCTCCACCGTGGTCAACCTGAAGGCGATCGCATCGGTCTCGCGCGACGACACCGGCAAGGGCACGGTGCGGCTCAAATCCAGGCCCGAGACGCTGGCGGTCAGCCAGCCCTTCATGGCCCTGTTCCGCAACATGTAACGCATCGGCATCGCCTTGTTCGGGCAATGCCATCCAGAGGAAACCCCCCATGCGCCTGCTGATTTCGCTGGTCTCGTTCCTGCTTTCGCTGGTCGGCCTGAACCCGCCGACCGGTCCCACCACGCTGACCCTGTCGGTCGACGCCGCGGGCCTCACCTCGACCAAATCCCAGCTCGGCGCCGAGGGCGCGCGCTTCGAATGCCTGCACAGCGCCAGCGGCCGTTGCCATTACGTCGTGTTCGTCAACGACTGCACGCGAACGGCGGCACCCGCCGCGCCCGGAGCCTGCGCCACCCGGGTGCTCGAGCGATTCACCCTGGCCTCGGGCCAGTGGCATCGCACCGGCCGGTTGCCGGCGGGCACGCGGCATTGCCTGGACACGAACGCCATGCCGGTGGCGCCGGACTGCGGCAAGGGTTGAGCGCCGGCACTTAACGAGGCGTTACGCGCGGCGCACTAGCTTTCGGCTTTCCCCGGCCGGTATCCCGTCATGACCAGCATCGCACCGCGCGTGTACCACGACCCGGCGGACATCGCCCTGATCGAATCACGCATCGTCGAACTCGACGACGAGGCGAGGGTGGAGCTGGGCATGAGCGATGGCCGCCGGCTCCGGGGCACGGTCACCGCCAGGCCCTCGATGCAGGTGTTCCGCGATGCGCAGGGTGCGGAGGGAGTCAATTCGCTGCTGCGCCTGGACGACCTGGACCATCCCGGCCAGTCGCACTACCTGTGGCTGGACCAGGTGCGCCAGGTCACCCGCCTGGGCCCGGCCTGAGGACTCGCCGCCGCGGCTCTGCGCTAGCCTGTGACGGCAGGCGCCCCGCATGCCACTTCCCGGCCCTGCGCCGCGCTCAGCAGGCCGGCCTCCAGCAGTTCCATCAGTTGCACGGCCTCGTCGATGCCGACCGGTGGCGGCCGGCCGGCGGTAATTGCCGAATGCATGGCCTGGTAGTAGCGGCGGTAGTCGCCGTCGGTCCCGGCCATGGCCGCCAGTGGCGTCGCGGGCGCGGGCGACCCCCCGGCTGCGGTGGCCGGATGCAGCCAGCCCGGTTGCGGATCCCTGCCCCAGCCGGGCTGCCCGGGCGTGGCCCCGCTGCGCAAGGCCGCCTCCTGCGGATCCAGGCCGTGCTTGATGAAACTGCCGGCGCTGCCATGCACGGCGAAGCGCAGGCCGTTGCCGGCCACCAGGGACCCGGCGTGCAGGACCACGCGCAAGTGCCGGTAACGCAGCAGCACGTGGAAGTAGTCGTCGGCCAGCGCACCCACCCGCTGGCGCGCGAGGTCGGCGAACACCGCGTCGGGCATCCCGAACAGCTGGACCGCCTGGTCCAGCAGGTGCGGACCCAGGTCGTACCAGAGCCCGGAGCCGGGCTCGCCGCTTTCCCGCCAGCGCGGCGCGACCGCCGGCCGGTGGCGGTCGAAGTGGGAATGGAATTCGGCGATCTCTCCCAGGCTGCCGTCGGCAAGCAGGCGGCGCAGGGCGAGGAAATCGGCGTCCCAGCGCCGGTTCTGGAACACGCTGGCGATGCGGCCCGCGCGGCGTGCATGCTCGGCCACGCGGCGCGCTTCTTCGGCGGTCACGGTGAAGGGCTTGTCCACGACCACGTGCTTGCCCTGCCCGAGTGCGGCGATGGCGAGGGGGGCATGAAGGGCGTTGGGCGCGGCGATGACCACCAGGTCGATGGCCGGGTCGGCAAAAGCGGTTTCGGCGCTGGCGACCACGCGCACGTCGGGATGGTCGGCGTGGACCTTTGCCGCGTCGCTGGAGACCACGCAGCGCAGGCGCAGGCCCGGCGTGCGGCGGATCAACGGCGCATGGAACACCTTGCCGACGAAGCCATAGCCCACCAGTGCCACGTTGAGGAGGGGATCCAAGTGCTGCTCCGTGATCGCGGCGGTGGCCATCGCCGCCAGTCTATTACGCGGGCAACGGCCTCCGCAGGGAAGCGGACGCTGTCCCTGCCGGCCTCAGCGGCCCTGTCGCACCGCGGCGCCGCGACCGAGGATCTCGGCCTCGACGTGCTGGCAGGCCAGTTCGAGGTAGTTGCCGCGACGGCCCGTGACCGAGCCATGGATCTCGCCCAGGTACTCGCCACCGCTCCATGCCCGTCCGATCCATTCGGCACCGTCGTCGGAAAGGGTCATGTTGACGGTGTAGCGCGCCGGCCTCCCGTCGCGGTCGCGGCATTCGTGCACCGCCGGGAACTGGCCGGCGAACATCGGGTCCCTGCTGCGGCGGACCAGGTGCTGGCGGGCTTCCTCCAGCAACTGCTGCTTCTCGCTGTCGTGGATCAGCAGCAGCTGGGTGCGCACGAAATCCGAGCCCTGGAAGAAGGGCTCGATGCCATCGGGTGGGTTGTAGCCCTGGGTGCGCAGCCAGTCGATGAACGCGGTTTCCAGCTCCATGGAGCCGGCCTTGAGCTTCACGCTCATACATGTATTCCCATCAAGATCCCCATCCCAGCTTAGCAGGGCGATACGCCTGTGCGCATCGGGTCAAGGCCATACCAGCGGGCTGGGGGAGGCGTGGCCGTTGCCGTCACATCAACCCCCGCTAAGATCGCGGGTCCATTCCCTGCCGAATGGATCTTTTCCAAGCGAGCCTGGACCATGAACAAGCCGCTCCCGATCATCGCGACGCTCGCGTGCCTGCTGGCCGGCTGCGGCAAGCCGGCGGAAACCGCGGCTCAGGTGCCGGCGACTGCTGCGGTTGCGCCCATGGCGGGCGTGCCGGCCTCCGCCACGCCTCAGCCTGTTGCGGCCGAGACGCAGGCGGTCGACGACCGCATCGATGCGCTGCTGGGCGATCACGCCCGCTACCGCGCGGTGATCCTGGCCTACCAGGCAGCGGTGGCGGCGGGTGACCGCGAAGCGGTCGCCGCATTGGTGCGCTATCCGCTGCAGGCGACCGTGGAGGGCAACAAGGTCAGCCTCAACGATGCCGCCGCATTGGTGCGCGACTACGAACGCATCCTCACTCCGGACATCTCCCGCGTGGTCGCTGCGCAACGGTATGCGGACCTGAGGGTCAACCAGCAGGGCATCATGTTCGGCAGTGGCGAAACCTGGATCAATGGCATCTGCAGTCCCGGCAGCGCCGACTGCAGCAGCTTCGAGGTCAAGGTCGTTGCCATCCAACCCCGCGGCCAGCGATGAAGGCCGATCACTCTCGGTCCCCAGTCCCCGATGAACCCCAGGTCGCTGGTTGTGGGGCGGTTGGCTTTCAGGCGTTTAGCATCCGCGCATGACCGGTTCCCGCTTCCTGCTGCTGATCCTGCTCGTGGCCAGCGCGTTGCCCGCGCACGCGCGCACCGTGTACCGCTGCGTGCGTGCCGGCACCGTCAGCCTGTCCACCGCGCCGGAGCCGGGCTCGAAGTGCGAGGCCAGGCAGGTCGACGACGACGTGGCCAAGGTGCCCAACCTGTGGGGTTCGATGGGCGTGTTCAGCGGTACCCTCTACCAGCGCGAGCAGGACGGCAAGATGGTCTACGGCACCCGCAAGCTGCCGGGCGCCACCGTCTATCTGAAGTTCACCGTCGAAACGCCGCCGGGTGAGCCGGCCCATGCCGGACTGGGCAAGGTTGGCAAGCCGCAACTGGACAAGTTCGCCAAGCAGTTCAAGGCCGCCTCCCGCGCCACCGGGGTCGAGGATGCGTGGTTGCGTTCGATCGCCCACGCCGAAAGCGGCTTCGATCCCGATGC
>SEHC01000201.1 GCA_004173415.1 Lysobacteraceae bacterium | reverse complement strand
GGCCAGCGACATCCATCCGCTCAACAACCTGCGGGTGCTGCGTTATTTCGAGCAGACCTGGCGGGTCCCGCAGTCGGAGCGCGACGAGTGGGTGAAGCACTGGATAGTGGAAGGGTTCCTGGCGATGGAGGCGCTGCTCGAGGGCGACGCGGCCACCGGCGCGTTCTGCCACGGCCAGAGTCCGGGCCTGGCCGATTGCTGCCTGGTCCCGCAGGTCTTCAACGCGCGCCGTTTCGGGGTGGAAATGAGCGCATTCCCCACGATCAGCCGGATCGAGGCGGCCTGCCTGGAACTGCCTGCCTTCGTCGAGGCGCGGCCGGACAAGCAGCCGGACGCGCAGCAGCCGGCCTGACCGGCGTCTAGCCGAAGCCCTGGGTGATCCGCGGCGAACCGGCCGCGGCGGTGTCGTAGTCGGCGTAGGGGTCGTGCTCGCCGCTGCTGCCTTCGGACAACCGGAACTTCAGGGCCAGGCCATCGCGCGAGTCGGCCGCGCGCAGCGCTTCCTCCTGCTCGATGCGGCCTTCCTTGACCATGCGGAACAGGCACTGGTCGAACGATTCCATGCCGTCTTCCAGCGAAGCCTCCATCGCCGCCTTGATCTCGTGGACCTGGCCGCGTCGCAGCAGGTCGCGGATCATCGGCGTGTTGATGAGCACTTCGGCCGCGGGCATGCGGCGCCCGTCCTTGCCCTTGACCAGGCGCTGCGAGACCACCGCGCGCAGGTTCAGCGCCAGGTTCATCAGCACGTTCTTGTGTGCGGTTTCGGGGAAGAAATTGAGGATGCGCTCGATGGTCTGGTCGGCGTTGTTGGAGTGCAGGGTCGCCAGGCACAGGTGACCGGTCTCGGCGAAGGCGATGGCCGCTTCCATGGTCGTGGCATCCAGGATCTCGCCGATCAGGATCACGTCGGGGGCCTCGCGCATCGCGTTCTTCAGCGCGTTGTGGAAGGCATGCGTGTCCAGGCCGACCTCGCGCTGGTTGACGATGGACTGCTTGTGCTTGTGCAGGTATTCAATCGGGTCCTCGATGGTGAGGATGTGTCCGGTGGTGGTGCTGTTGCGGTGGTCGATCATGGAAGCCAGCGAGGTCGACTTGCCCGAGCCGGTCGACCCGACCAGCAGGACCAGGCCGCGCGGGGTCATGATGATGTCCTTGAGCACCTGCGGGAGGTTCAGCTCCTCGATGCTGGGGATCACGCTGCGGATCGCGCGGATCACCATGCCCACTTCGCCGCGCTGCTTGAACACGTTGATGCGGAAGCGCCCCGCGTCCTGCAGCGCCAGGGCCATGTTCAGCTCCAGCTCGCGTTCGAACATCGGCACCTGGCCTTCGTCCATCAGCGAATAGGCGATCTTCTTGACCATGCCCGCGGGCAGGCCGGTGTTGCCCAGCGGATAGAGCTTGCCTTCGATCTTGATGTAGACCGGCGCCCCGGTGGTCAGGAACATGTCCGAGGCGTTCTTTTCCGTCATCAGCTTCAGGAAGTAGCCGATATCCATGTGCGATGTTCCCCAGCATTGGCCCGGCACCGTTGCAAGTGCGAGGCAGGCTTCCGACAATGACCGCGCATCCCCAAACGCAACGGCACTCCAATGCATCGTAGCTTCGCACAATTCAGCCGATTCCTGTGTGTGACGGTTGGCGCATTCGCGCTGCAGGCGAGCCTTTCCGGGCCGGTGCAGGCCCAGGCCGCGACCACGCCCGAGTTGCTGGCCGCGCAGCAGGCGGTGATTCGCGCCGACCAGGCCGACGCCGACCAGTACGCCCCGGACCTGCTGGCTTCGGCGCGCGGCGCGCTCGCCCAGGCGCAGGCTGCCGCCGCCAGCCGCCGCGACCGCAAGCTCGCGCCGGAGCTGGCCGTTCGCGCCACGGTCGATGCCGACCTGGCGCGCGCGCGCAGCAACGAGGCCACGGCCAATGCGCAACTGGCCCAGCGGCGGCAGGAAGTCGCACAACTGCAGCGCACCCTGGGCACGGAGCAGGCGCCATGAGGGCCCTGTTCCTCGCAGGTGGATTGCTGCTGCTGGCCTTGCCCGGGCTTGCCGCGGACCGGCCGGAAGTCCTGGCCCTGAACCAGCGCCTGGCCACGCTGCATGCGGATCCCCGGGTGGCCGAACTGGCCGCCTACGAGCACCTGCAGGCCCAGCAGGCGGTGGCGGTGCTGGCCAAGGCGCGTGGCAAGCAGCGCGACGCCGCGCTGTACGTGGCCGAGCGCCGGGTCGAAATCGCCGAGACGATGGCGCGTGTCGAAGCGGCCACGCGCGAGGCGGACCGCCTGGACCGCACGCGCAGCGAACTGCTGGTCGAGGCCAGCCGTCGCGACGCGGCACGTGCGCGCCAGGAGGCCGAGCGCCTGCGCATCCAGGCGCAGATCCAGTCCGAGGAGGCCGAACGCCTGCGCCTGGCCGCCGAGGCCGAGACGCTGGCCCGCCAGGAGGCCGAGGACACCCTGACCTCGGTCGCGGGCCAGCAGACCGCCAAGCTCAGTGCCGCGCGCCAGAAACAGGCCGGGCTGGCCCGCCAGGAAGCCGAACTGATGTCCGGGACCAAGCTGCCGGCCTCTCGGTTCGAGGATCGCGGCGAAGTCTTCACCCTGGCCGCCGCGGCGTTTACCGCGGGTCAGCCGAAGCTCTCGGCCGGCGGGGCTTCCAGCGCCCTGGCGCTGGCCGCCTACCTGCAGGCCAATCCCAAGGCAAAGGCCCGTATCGAAGGCTTTGGCGACCAGCAGACCCCGGGCCAGCGCAGGGCCGACGCGCTCCGCGACGCGCTGGTGGCCGCGGGCGTCCCCAGGGCGCGCCTGCAATCGGTAGCCAAGGGCGAGGGCAGCGCCAAGCGTGCCGTCGAGATCGTGGTATCTCACTGAAACGCAGTAAAAACAACAGGTTGGCCGACATCTACCGCACTCGGCGGGCCGTTCCCCGGGGTCGCCAGCCGCTGGACGGCCAGTCAAATCAAACACTTGCCGATGCCCTTGCCGGGGGTGGTTTCAGGGAGTAGGGTCGTATACCCAAGCGACCCCCGTTGCTTGGCTCACCGGAGGACAGGGCCGATGTCGCTGACCCAAAATCCAGAGGAAGCCGCACCAGGCCGAAAGGCCGGCGCGGACGATTCCGGGGAATGCGCCCGCCACGACCTCGTCCTCCGCTCCAAAGCCAACGCCCCGTGCCTGCAGAGGCCGGGGCGTTCGTATTTCCGCTGAAGGAGGTAACGCCATGTTCGAAGGACAACCACAGACCGAAATCGACGCAATGATCAAGGCCGACCCGGAGTTCAAGCAGCTCTATCAACGCCATCGCGAACTCAACAAGAAGGTCACCGACGCCGAGCTCGGCGTGCTGCCCATCGACGACAACACCCTGGGCCAGATGAAGCGCGAGAAACTCGCCGCGAAAGAACGGCTCATGCGAATCTACGACGCCAAACCCCACTGACGTCCCCCCGCGTTTGCTTGTCGCGGGCGGCGACAGCCTCCTCGTCGGCTGTCGCCGTCCGCGCCACTCAAGAACCAGAGTCCGACTCCCAGGCCCGCTCCGGCGGGCCTTTGCTTGGGTGCGGGCCGGCCGGGGTCCGCGCGATGCGATAATCCATCTTCCTTCAAGCTGCATGCGAGCACACCCCGGCATGGCCATCCATTCTTCCGTCCTCGAACTCATCGGCGAAACCCCCATCGTCAGGGCCCAGCACCTCGATACCGGCCTGTGCGAGGTCTACCTGAAGCTGGAAAGCGCCAACCCGGGCGGGTCGATCAAGGACCGCATCGGCATGTCGATGATCGAGGCCGCCGAGCGGCGTGGCGACCTCACGCCAGGCGCGACCCTGGTCGAGGGCACCGCCGGCAACACCGGCATCGGCCTGGCCCTGGTCGCCCAGCAGAAGGGCTACAAGCTGGTGCTGGTGGTGCCGGACAAGATGAGCCGCGAGAAGATCTTCAACCTCAAGGCGATGGGCGCCGAAGTCATCCTGACCCGCTCGGACGTGGCCAAGGGCCATCCGGAGTACTACCAGGACCTGGCCGCGCGGATCGCCAGCGAAACCCCGGGCGCTTATTTCATCAACCAGTTCGGCAATCCCGACAACCCGCTGGCCCACGAGCACGGCACCGGCCCGGAAATCCTGCGGCAGATGGACGGCCAGCTGGATGCCATCGTCTTCGGTTGCGGCAGTTCCGGGACCATGACCGGCCTCTCGCGCGCCTTCGCCGAGCATGCGCCGGCGGTGGAACTGGTCCTGGCCGACCCGGTCGGCTCGATCCTCACCGAGTACATCAACGAAGGCACGCTCAGCGAGAAGTCCGGCAGCTGGATGGTGGAAGGCATCGGCGAGGACTTCCTGCCGCAGATCTCCGATTTCAGCAGGGTGAAGAAGGCCTATTCGATCAGCGACAAGGAAAGCTTCCTGACCGCGCGCGAGCTGCTGGCCAAGGAGGGCATCCTCGGCGGTTCCTCGACCGGTACCCTGCTGGCCGCGGCGCTGAAGTACTGCAAGGAACAGACCACGCCGAAGAAGGTGCTGGTGTTCGTCTGCGACACCGGCAACAAGTACCTGTCCAAGATGTACAACGATTACTGGATGCTGGACAACGGCTTC
>SEHC01000200.1 GCA_004173415.1 Lysobacteraceae bacterium | reverse complement strand
CGACTCTAGTTCATGCTGGCGCACCGCCTGTAGCAGCGGCTGGACCGCATCGCGGGCCAGCAGGCCGAGATCGCGAAGATGGCGCAGGTCGACCAGTGCATCGACCTCGTCATTGTCGCGGCCTTCGTTGCCGACCGCGGCCATGGCCGCCAGCGAGCGCAGCACGATGTCGGTGCCCTTCACCTGCCGGTAGCGCGTGCGGACGAAATCCGGTGGCGAACCTGCGCCCCAGAACCAGAGCGAGTTCACGGCCGGCTTGCCCTGGGCCACTCGCGCCGCATTCCATGGATGCTGGTGCAGGATCACCTGCGCCTCGGTCAGCAACGCACGCCAGCGGCGCCCCAGGTCGCCTTCGGGCAAATGCGCAAACAGGTCATCGCCCAGCACCTCGTCGGGCGCGGCGAACGCGGGCAACCGGGTTTCCCGCGGCAGGCGCAGGTACCAGCGCGAAGGATGCGGTGCGTCCAGTGGGAAGCCGGCATCGCCGAACAACGGCCTCAGCGCCGGCAGCAGACGGGCGGCGTCCTCGGCATTGAGGCCCAGGCTTTCGCCGTGGGAAAGCATTCTCGCCCCGCCCATGTCCGGGGCGACGTGGGCCGGGTCGACGCGCAGCCAGCACGCCTGGGCGGCGTCGCCCGCATCCAGCTGCCGGGTCAGCGCGGCCACCGGCCAGTGATCGGGAATCAGCTGGAAGTGCCGGCGCAGCTGTTCGCGTTCGCCGCCAGCGGCGTCCTCGCGGTCGGCCTGCGCCATCGTCCTGGCGAACGGGCCCGGCAGTGCTTGCCCGGCAAGCCGCGACCGGGGCGGCAGCAGCAGCGTGGCGGTCGCCATCGGCTCGAGGCTCAGCCGGCGTACGCGACGCTGACGATCTCGTACTCGCGCTGCCCCGCCGGCGCGTCGATGACCACCGAGTCGCCTTCGTTCTTGCCGATCAGGGCGCGTGCCAGCGGCGAGGAGATCGCGATCATCGCCAGCTTGATGTCCGCTTCCAGGTCGCCGACGATCTGGTACTTCTTTTCCTCGTCGGTCTCCACGTCAGCCAGGGTGACCGTCGCGCCGAAGACCACGCGCGAGCCGGCGTTGAGCTGGGCGACGTCGATGACCTCGGCGTGCGAGAGCTCGCCTTCCAGCTGTTTGATGCGGCCTTCGATGAAGCTCTGTTGCTCGCGGGCCGCGTGGTACTCGGCGTTCTCCTTGAGGTCGCCGTGGGCACGGGCCTCGGAGATCGCGTTGATGATCTCGGGACGCTTGACCGACTTCAGCTGGTCCAGTTCCTCGCGCAGCCTTTGCGCGCCTTTTAATGTCAGTGGGGCTCTCACCCTTCAAGCTCCTTGTGCAGTTCCTGCAGCGCCCAGACCGGGCCGGTGCCGCGGAATTCAAGCGAGTGCACCAGCGCTCGCGCGCCGGCGATGGTGGTGGAATAGGTCACGCGATGCTGGAGGGCCTCGCGCCGGATGGAGAAGGAATCGGAAATCGCCTGCCGCCCCTCGGTCGTGTTGACGATATACACGATTTCGCCGTTCTTGATCAGGTCGACGATGTGCGGGCGGCCTTCGACCACCTTGTTGACCTGCTCGCAGGCGTGGCCGTTCTGCTGCAGCCAGGCGCAGGTGCCGACCGTGGCGACCAGCGTGTAGCCGCGTTCGATCAGGTCCCTGGCCACCGGCAGCACGCGCGACTTGTCCGGGTCGCGCACGGAGAGGAATACCTTGCCCACCGGCGGCGCCTTGATCCCGCCCGCTTCCTGGGCGCGCGCGAACGCGGCGCCGAAGTTGCGGCCCACCCCCATCACCTCGCCGGTGGAGCGCATCTCCGGGCCGAGGATCGGATCGACGCCCTGGAACTTGGCGAACGGGAAGATCGCTTCCTTGACCGAGTAGTAGTGCGGCACGATTTCCTTGAGCGCGCCCTGCTCGGCCAGCGACTTGCCGGCCATGCAGCGCGCCGCGATCTTGGCCAGCGGCATGCCGGTGGCCTTGGAGACGAACGGCACCGTGCGCGAGGCGCGCGGGTTCACTTCCAGCAGATAGATGGTGTCGTCGCCTTCGTCGCTGGTCTGGATGGCGAACTGGGTGTTCATCAGGCCGACCACGTTCAGGGCCTTGGCCAGTTCGACCACCTGCCTGCGAAGCTCGGCCTGGGTCTTGGCGGAAAGCGAATACGGCGGCAGCGAGCAGGAGGAGTCGCCCGAATGCACGCCGGCTTCCTCGATGTGCTCCATGACGCCGCCGACCAGGACCGCGCCGGTGCTGTCGGCGATGATGTCCACGTCCACCTCGACCGCGTTGTCGAGGAAGCGGTCGAGCAGGACCGGCGAATCGTTCGACACCTTGACCGCATCGCGCACGTAGCGCGCCAGGTCGGATTCGCCATAGACGATCTCCATGGCCCGCCCGCCGAGCACGTATGAAGGACGCACCACCAGGGGATAGCCGATCTCGCGGGCCAGCACCAGGGCTTCCTGGTCGTTGCGGGCGATGCGGTTGGGCGGTTGCTTCAGCCCCAGCTTCTCGACCAGTTGCTGGAAGCGCTCGCGGTCCTCGGCCAGGTCGATGGAATCGGGCGAGGTGCCGATCACCGGTACGCCATTGGCCTCCAATGCCTGGGCCAGCTTGAGCGGGGTCTGGCCGCCGTACTGCACGATCACGCCCTTGGGCTTCTCCAGTTCGACGATCTCCAGCACGTCCTCGAGCGTCAATGGCTCGAAGTACAGCCGGTCGGAGGTGTCGTAGTCGGTGGAGACCGTCTCCGGGTTGCAGTTGACCATGATCGTTTCGTAGCCGTCTTCGCGCAGGGCGAGCGCGGCGTGGACGCAGCAGTAGTCGAACTCGATGCCCTGGCCGATGCGGTTGGGGCCGCCACCGAGGATCATGATCTTGTCGCGGCCGGTGGGCTCGGCCTCGCACTCGTCCTCGTAGGTCGAGTACAGGTAGGCGGTGCTGGTGGAGAACTCCGCCGCGCAGGAATCGACGCGCTTGTAGACCGGCTTGACCTTGAGCCTGGCACGCAGGTTGCGCACCGCGCCCTCGTCGGTGCCGGCCAGTTGCGCCAGGCGCGCATCGGAGAAACCAGCGCGCTTGAGCTTGCGCAGCCGCGCGGCATCCAGCGAAGCCAGCCCCTGCGCGGCGAGTTGTTGCTCTTCGGCGACGATTTCCTCGATCTGGTCGAGGAACCATGGATCGATGAACGACAGCGCGTGCACGTCTTCCACGCTCATGCCGGCGCGGAAGGCATCGGCGACGTAGAACAGGCGCTCGGGGCCGGGTTCCTTCATCTCGCGGCGCAGGATGGTCAGGTCGTCGGCGCTTTCCAGGTCCAGGCCGGTGGGGTCGAGGCCGACCTTGCCGGTCTCCAGGCCGCGCAGGGCTTTCTGCAGGGATTCCTGGAAGGTGCGACCCATCGCCATCACCTCGCCCACCGACTTCATCTGCGTGGTCAGGCGGGCGTCGGCGGCCGGGAACTTTTCGAACGCAAATCGTGGAATCTTGGTGACCACGTAGTCGATCGACGGCTCGAACGAGGCCGGGGTCAGCCCGCCGGTGATCTCGTTGCGCAGTTCGTCCAGGGTGTAGCCGACCGCCAGCTTGGCCGCGACCTTGGCGATCGGGAAGCCGGTGGCCTTGGAGGCGAGCGCGGAGGAGCGCGACACCCGCGGGTTCATTTCGATCACCACCACCCGGCCGGTCTGGGCGTTGATGCCGAACTGCACGTTGGAGCCGCCGGTGTCCACGCCGATCTTGCGCAATACCGCGATGGAGGCATCGCGCAGGCGCTGGTACTCCTTGTCGGTCAGGGTCTGCGCCGGGGCCACGGTGATCGAGTCGCCGGTATGCACGCCCATCGGATCGAGGTTCTCGATCGAGCAGACGATGATGCAGTTGTCCGCGGTGTCGCGGACCACTTCCATCTCGAACTCCTTCCAGCCCAGCACCGACTCTTCCACCAGCACCTCGCTGGTCGGCGACAGCTCGAGGCCGCGGTTGACGATCTCGACCAGTTCCTCGCGGTTGTAGGCGATGCCGCCACCGCTGCCGCCCAGGGTGAAGCTGGGGCGGATGATGGTCGGGTAGCCGACGCGGGTCTGGATGTCGAGCGCCTGCTCTAGCGAACGGGCGACTTCGGCCTTCGGGCACTCCAGCCCGATCTCCTTCATCGCTACGCGGAACAGTTCGCGGTCCTCGGCCATCATGATGGCTTCGCGCTTGGCGCCGATCAGTTCGACGCCGTACTTCTCCAGCACGCCATTGTCGGCCAGGTCCAGCGCGCAGTTCAGCGCGGTCTGCCCGCCCATGGTCGGCAGCAGCGCATCGGGCCGTTCCTTCTCGATGATCTTCTCGACCATCTGCCAGGTGATCGGCTCGATGTAGACCGCGTCGGCCATCTCCGGGTCGGTCATGATCGTGGCCGGGTTGCTGTTGACCAGGACCACCCGGTAGCCCTCGTCGCGCAGCGCCTTGCAGGCCTGCGCGCCCGAATAATCGAATTCGCAGGCCTGGCCGATGACGATGGGGCCGGCACCGATGATCAGGATGGTCTTGAGGTCACTACGCTTGGGCATCGAATCGTTTTCCGTTACTGCGAAATCGCGGCGGTCGCCGGCTTGGG
>SEHC01000199.1 GCA_004173415.1 Lysobacteraceae bacterium | reverse complement strand
GACGTGCTGCAGACACCGGCGTTCCTGTGCCGGCAGACCGATTTCATCCACAAGGTCGCCAGCGCCGGCAAGCCGGTCAACATCAAGAAGGGCCAGTTCCTTTCGCCGTGGGAAATGAAGCACGTCACCGCCAAGGCCAAGGCCACCGGCAACGAGCAGATCATGGCCTGCGAACGCGGCGCCAGCTTCGGCTACAACAACCTGGTGTCCGACATGCGCTCGCTCAGCGTGATGCGCGACACCGGCTGCCCGGTCGTGTTCGACGCCACCCATTCGGTGCAGTTGCCCGGTGGCATGGACGGCAAGAGCGGAGGCCAGCGCGAGTTCGTGCCGGTGCTGTCGCGCGCGGCCATGGCCGTGGGCATCGCCGGCATCTTCATGGAAACCCACCCCAAGCCCGAAGAAGCCCTTTCCGACGGGCCCAATGCGTGGCCACTGGGGCGGATGGAAGCGTTGCTGGAAACGCTGATGGCCCTGGACAGCATCACCAAGAAGAACGGTTTCCTCGAATCCTCACTCTGAGACTACAACCCAAGCCATGACCGCAATCACCAAGATCCACGCCCGCGAAATCCTCGACAGTCGGGGCAATCCCACCCTGGAGGCCGAGGTCACCCTTGCCGATGGCTCCTTCGGCCGGGCCATGGTGCCCTCAGGTGCGTCCACCGGTTCCAAGGAAGCGGTCGAGTTGCGCGACGGCGACAAGACCCGCTACCTCGGCAAGGGCGTGCAGCAGGCGGTGTCCAGCGTCAACGGCGCGATCGCCGCGGCGCTGAAGGGCTTCGACGGGCTCGACCAGGAAGGGCTGGACCGCCGCCTGATCGACATCGACGGCACCGAGAACAAGGGCCGCCTGGGCGCCAATGCGCTGCTCGGCGTGTCCCTGGCCAATGCCCATGCGGTGGCTGCCTCGAAGAAGATGCCGCTGTGGCAGCACCTGGCCAACGGCCGCGACGTGGTCCTGCCGGTGCCGATGATGAACATCATCAACGGCGGCGCGCATGCCGACAACAACGTCGACCTGCAGGAGTTCATGGTCCTGCCGGTCGGCTTCGACTCCTTCGCCGAATCGCTGCGCGCCGGCGCCGAGATCTTCCACGCCCTCAAGTCGGTGCTGAAGGGCCATGGCCTGAGCACCGCGGTAGGCGACGAAGGCGGCTTCGCCCCGGACCTGCGCAGCAATGTCGAGGCTCTGGACACCATCCTCGAGGCCATCGGTCGCGCCGGCTACAAGGCTGGCGAGGACATCCTGCTGGGCCTGGACGTGGCCAGCACCGAGTTCCACGAGAACGGCAAGTACCACCTGATGGGCGAGGGCAAGCGCCTGACCTCCGAGCAGTTCACCGATTTCCTCGCCGGCTGGGCCGCCGAGTACCCGATCGTCACCATCGAGGACGGCATGGCCGAGGACGACTGGGCCGGCTGGAAGCTGTTGACCGAACGCATCGGCAACAAGGTGCAACTGGTAGGCGACGACCTGTTCGTGACCAATCCCAGGATCTTCAAGGAAGGCATCGAGTCGGGAACCGCCAACGCGATCCTGATCAAGGTCAACCAGATCGGCACCCTGACCGAAACCCTGGAAGCCATCGCCATGGCCCACCACGCCAACTACGCGGCCATCGTCTCGCACCGTTCGGGCGAGACCGAGGACACCACCATCGCCGACATCGCCGTGGCCACCAGCGCGACCCAGATCAAGACCGGTTCGCTGTGCCGCAGCGATCGCGTGGCCAAGTACAACCAGTTGCTGCGCATCGAGGAAGCGCTGGGCGCCGGCGCGCGCTATGCGGGCCGCGATGCATTCGTGTCGTTGAAGCGCTGATCGATGCGGCGCCTCGCCTGGCCCCTGCTGGTGTTGGCGGTGCTGCTCGGATGGCTGCAGTACCGCCTGTGGCTGGGCGATGGCAGTTGGGGCGAGGTCAACGGCCTGCAGAACCAGGTCGCGCACCAGGCAAGGGAAAACCAGGGGTTGAAGGATCGCAACAACGCGCTGGCAGCCGAAGTCGAGGATCTCAAGTCGGGTGAGGAAGCGGTCGAGGAACGCGCGCGAAGCGAACTGGGGATGATCAAGCCAGGCGAGAAGTTCTATCGCGTGGTCGAGCCTCCGGTCGCGGCGCCGGTGGAAGAGTCCGCGGCGGAAGAAGGGCAGTCCGACTGATGCCCGGCATCTGGGCCGTGGTGGCCGCCGCCGGTCGCGGAACGCGCTTCGGCGGACCGGTTCCCAAGCAGTACCTGCAGGTCGACGGGCAACCGCTGATCGCCTACACCCTGGCGGCGCTGCTGGCCCATCCGGTGGTGGAAGGCGCGATGGTGGCGGTGTCGGCGGACGATGCGGACTGGCCGGGCTGGACCTCGTTCGCCGGCAAGCCGGTGCGCACGTGCGACGGCGGAGAGACCCGCGCCAGGTCGGTGCTGTCGGCACTCGAGGCCTTGCCGACGGAGGTCAAGGCCGACGATTTCGTGCTCGTCCATGACGCCGCGCGGCCGAACCTGGGCCAACAGGACCTGCAGCAGTTGCTTGAGCGTGGCCGCAATGATCCGGTCGGCGCGATCCTGGCCGCACCAGTGCGCGACACGCTGAAGCGTGCCGGCAGCGATGGCGGCATCGACGGGACCGAACCGCGCGAGCGCCTGTGGCGGGCGCTCACGCCGCAGCTGTTCCGGCGCATGCAGCTGGCACGTGCCCTGGAACAGGCGGCCAGCGCCGGCCTCGAGGTCACCGACGAATCCATGGCCATGGAGCTGCTCGGCTTGCGTCCGTTGCTGATCGAGGGCAACGAGGACAATTTCAAGGTCACCACGCCGACGGACCTGGCGCGGTTCGAATACATGCTGGCGCGATCGCGCATGCTTACGGGGCAACAATGAAAAAATACCTGCTGGTCCTGCTCGCAATCGTTGCGGGCGCCGTTTCGAGCCCATCGCGGGCGGCATCGCCCGGCGTCGCCGACTCCGCCGTGCCGCTGCAGGTGCCGACTCCGCAGGATGCCTTGACCACGTGCCTGCTCGGATCGACGACCGAGGGGGATCGCCGCACGCTGGTGAAGTGGATCTTCCTGGTCATGTCCCGGTATCCGGACGTAGCCCCGATGATGACCGTGCAGGACGACGAACGGCAGCGGATCAACAGGCAGGCCGGCGGGATATTCGAGCGCCTCATGGTCGACAATTGCGGGAGCGAACTGAAGCTGGCGCTGAGGAAGTCCGGCACCGACGCCATCAGCAAGAGCTTCGAGGTGCTGGGCGAGACCGCGATGGGCGCCTTGCTCGAGGATCCGGACGTCAATGCCGCGAGCGCTTCGCTGATGGCCGAAGTCGACATGGGCCGGCTCGCGCGTACCCTGGAAGGCAAGTAGGCGCATGCTGCGCATCGGCCAGGGTTTCGACGTCCATGCCTTCGGCGATGGCGACCACGTCATGCTCGGGGGCGTGCGCGTTCCCCATGAACGCGGACTGCAGGCGCACAGCGATGGCGACGTGGCCTTGCATGCGCTGTGCGACGCCATGCTCGGCGCGCTGGCGCTGGGTGACATCGGACGGCATTTCCCGCCGTCGGACCCGCAATGGAAGGATGCGGACAGCCGCGCTTTCGTCCGCCATTGCAGGGGGTTGATCGAAGCGGCTGGCGGCTGGCGGGTCGGCAATGCCGACATCACGGTGATCTGCGAGCGGCCGAAAGTGGGTCCGCACGCCGATGCCATGCGTCGACTCATCGCCGATGACCTGGGCATCCATGTCGATTCGGTCAGCGTCAAGGCGACGACCACCGAGCGGCTCGGGTTCACCGGCCGCGGCGAGGGCATCGCGGCGCAGGCGGTGGTGCTGCTGGTTTCGGCGTGAGCCAGCCACTGCCCAGCGCCTTTGGCCCGCCGGTGGTCCAGGCAGCGCAAATGCGCGCCAGCCCCGAGGATTTCTTCGTCGAGGAAGTCGCTTCCTTCGAACCCAGCGGCGAAGGCGAGCACCTGCTGCTGAGCGTGGAGAAGCGCGGCCTGACCACCCACGCCGTTGCCAGGCGCCTGGCCGAATGGGCCGGGCTGGAGGAATTCGCGATCGGCTATGCCGGCCTCAAGGACCGCCATGCGGTGACCCGGCAGCGTTTCAGCGTGCACCTGCCCAGGCGCATTGCCCCCGACCTCGCGGCCTTGCAGTCGGCCGAGCTGCAAGTGCTGCAATCCAGCTGGCACAACCGCAAGCTGCCGCGGGGGGCGCTGGCCGGGAATCGTTTCATCCTGCTGCTGCGGGAGTTGCAGGGAGACCAGGCCGCCATCGAGCAGAGGCTGGAGCGGATTGCCGCGCGCGGCTTGCCCAACTGGTTCGGCGAACAGCGGTTCGGGCGCGACGGCGACAACGTGGCCACGGCGCTGTCGATGTTCGCGGGCCGGCGCGTGGGCCGGGAACAGCGGTCGATCCTGCTGTCGGCAGCGCGTTCGGAATTGTTCAACCGGGTCCTGGCCGCCCGCGTCGCCGACGACAGCTGGGATCGAGGACTCGAAGGCGAGGTCTGGATGCTGGCCGGCAGCCGCAGCGTGTTCGGACCCGAGCCATGGAGCGAAGTGCTGGCCGCGCGCCTGGCGTCTTTCGACATCCATCCCAGTGCTCCGCT
>SEHC01000198.1 GCA_004173415.1 Lysobacteraceae bacterium | reverse complement strand
GGCCTGCGCGCCTCGGCGCGTTCGCAGAGCAACCGCATCGCCCGCATCGCGATCAAGTCCGGACTGAAGACCCTGGTGTTCGCGCAGACCCGGCTGATGGTGGAAGTGCTGACCAAGTACCTGAAGGATGTGTTCGACCACGACCCGCGCAAGCCGCCGCGGATCCGCGCCTACCGCGGAGGCTACCTACCGACCGAGCGCCGCGCCGCCGAGCGCGACATGCGCGCCGGCAACATCGACGGCATCATCGCAACCTCGGCGCTGGAGCTGGGCGTGGACATCGGTTCGCTCGACGTGGTCGTGCTGAACGGCTATCCCGGCAGCGTGGCCGCGACCTGGCAGCGCTTCGGCCGCGCCGGGCGCCGCCAGCAGCCCTCCCTCGGCGTATTGGTCGCCAGTTCGCAGCCACTCGACCAGTACGTGGTGCGGCATCCGGATTTCTTCGCCGACTCGCCGCCCGAGCACGCGCGCATCGCCCCGGACCAGCCGCTGATCCTGTTCGACCACATCCGCTGCGCCTCGTTCGAACTGCCGTTCGTGGTCGATGAGCCGTTCGGCCCGATCGATCCGTCGGTGTACCTGGAGGCGTTGGCCGAGACCGAAGTGGTGCATCGCGAAGGCGAACGCTGGGAGTGGATCGCCGACAGCTATCCGGCCCAGGCGGTGAGCCTGCGCTCGGTGGCCGACGGCAATTTCGTGGTGGTCGACAAGACCGACGGCCGCCAGGTGATCCTGTGCGAGGTGGATTATTCGGCCGCGGCGCTGACCCTGTACGAAGGCGCCATCCACATGGTCCAGAGCACGCCCTACCAGGTCGAGCGCCTGGACTGGGAAGGACGCAAGGCCTACGTCACCCGCACCCACGTCGATTACTACACCGACAGCATCGACTTCACCCGACTGAAGGTGCTGGAGCGCTTCGATGGCGGCGAGGCCGGCAGCGGCGATGCGCACCATGGCGAAGTGCACGTGGTCCGGCGCGTGGCCGGGTACAAGAAGATCCGCTACTACACCCACGAGAACATCGGCTATGGGCCGGTCAACCTGCCCGACCAGGAGCTGCACACCACCGCGGTGTGGTGGCAGTTGCCGCAGCGCGTGCTGCTGAAGGCGTTTGCGTCGAAGCAGGATGCGCTGGATGGTTTCCTCGGCGCCGCGTATGCCTTGCACGTGGTGGCCACGGTGGCGGTGATGGCCGATGCGCGCGACCTGCAGCAGTCGGTCGGCAATGGCGACGGGGCCTGGTTCGCCAGCCAGGATGGCAAGGGCAACGGCCGCGCCCAGGATCCGCAGGGCAAGGCGGTGTCGATGGCCGAGGCAGGACCGGTCGAAGTGCTGCAGCAGTTCGTGCCGACGGTTTACCTGTACGACAACTTCCCCGGCGGCGTCGGCCTGAGCGAACCGCTGTGGCAGCGCCAGGCCGAACTGGTCCAGCGTGCGCGCGAACTGGTCGAGCGCTGCGATTGCATGGCCGGCTGCCCGGCCTGCGTGGGCCCGGTGCTGGCCGCCAGCGAAGGCGGGCACCTGGCGACCCCGAAATCGCTGGCCCTGGAAGTCTTGCAGTTGCTGGGAACAGCCGCGCATGCATGAGCTCTCCTGTAGGAGCGACGCAAGTCGCGCAGCAGGGAACGCATCGAATCCGAACCCCGCCGCCAGGGCGGTACGGGCTTCGCGGCTTGCGCCGCTCCTACGGATGCGGGGGCGCGTTCTCGCATGAGCGTTTCGCTGGAGAAGCTGCGGGCCTTGAAGGCCGAGGCGGGCGGGCCGGCGCTGCGGGGGCCGACGCAGGCACCGGCACCGCTGGCCGACGCCGTGCGCCTCCCCGCACGCCCCGCGTCGCATTCGGTCGAAGCGCTGCGCAAGATCCTCGGGCTGCGCGAAAAGGCACTGGCAGTGCCGCACCCGCGAAAACCCATCGACCGCCAGGTCCCCGGCGAGGAAATCGCCCCCGGCCTGCGCCTGATCGAAGCGCGGCTGCCAATGCCTGCGCCGGACTACCAACTGTCGTTGGCGTTCGCCAAACGCCACGGCGACTCGGTGGATCCGCGCCACTTGCTGTTCTTCGACACCGAGACCACCGGCCTTGCCGGCGGCACCGGCACCCGCGCCTTCATGATCGGCGCGGCCGACTGGCACCACGATCCACAGCATGGGGACGGCCTGCGCGTGCGCCAGTTGCTGATCACCACCATGGCCGCCGAAGCCGCGATGCTGGAGGCCTTCAGCGGCTGGCTGCAGGAGAAGCCCACCGTGCTGTCCAGCTACAACGGCCGCTGCTACGACTCGCCGCTACTGAAGACCCGCTACCGGCTGGCCCGCAAGCACGACCCGATCACGCCGCTGGACCACGTCGACCTGCTGTTTCCCACCCGTCGCCGCTATCGCGGCACCTGGGAGAACTGCCGCCTGGCCACGATCGAGCGTGAGTTGCTGCGCATCGTCCGCGAGGACGACCTGCCCGGTTCGCAGGCCCCGGCGGCGTGGCTCGACTACCTGCGCGGCGGATCGGCCCGCAACCTGCGCCGGGTGGCCGCGCACAACCACCAGGACGTGGTGACCCTGGCCTTGCTGATGCTGCGGCTGGCGGAGGTGGAGGCCGCGGGGGAGGAAGTCGTGGGGTTCGTGGAGTCCCCATAGTCCCTTGCCTCCATTGCCGGCAGCGCCCTTCGCCCCTTGCGGGGAGAAGGTGGCCGAAGGCCGGATGAGGGGCGAACGGAGTCGTGGCAATCAAGCCTTCCATCCCACTCCCTCCACCCTCCGCGCTTCGCCCGTCGACCTCTCCTGCAAGCGGGAGAGGTGCTCTTCCGGTTGCTTAGCCGCGTGGGCCACCCATGACCGGCAGGACCACGCCGTTGATATACGAGGCGGTGACGGGCGATGCGAGGAACACGTACGCCGGGGAAATCTCTTCCGGTTGCGCAGGCCGGCCCATGTCGCTGTCCTGGCCGAACCTGGCGACCTTCTCGGCCGGCTTGTCCGCCGGATTCAATGGCGTCCATACCGGTCCGGGCGCCACGCAGTTCACCCGTATGCCGCGTTCCAGCAGGTTGCTGGCCAGCGACATCGTGAAGGCATGGATCGCGCCCTTGGTGGCCGAGTAGTCGAGCAGGTGCTTGCTGCCGAAGATCCCGGTCTCCGAGCCGCTGTTGATGATGCTGCCTCCGGCCTGCATGTGCGGCAGCGCGGCGCGGGCCATGTGGAAGTAGCCGGCGATGTTGGTCTGCAGGGTCTGCTGCAGGTGTTCGTCGCTCAGGTCTTCCAGCTTTTCGGCGTGCAGCTGGAAGGCGGCGTTGTTGACCAGCACGTCAAGGCGGCCGAACGCCTTGACCGCCTTCTTCACCGCCGCCTCGCAGAACCGCGGATCCTTCACGTCGCCGGCCAGGGTAAGGCAGCGCGCGCCTTCGGCTTCCACGTACTTGCGGGTCAGCCGCGCGTCCTGCTCCTCGTCCAGGTGCAGCACCGCCACGTCGGCGCCTTCGCGCGCGAACAGCACCGCCACCGCGCGACCGATTCCCGAGTCGCCACCGGTCACGATCGCCGCCATGCCCTGCAGTTTGCCGCTGCCGCGGTAATCGGGCGCCTCGAACTTCGGCTGCAGTTGCAGTTCGTGCTCGTTGCCGGGCTTGCGCAGGTGCTGGGCCGGCATCTTCTGCGGCTGCTTGCGGGTCCCGGCCTGCACCGGTTTCTTCTCTTGTTCCGGCGCGCCGGACTTGCCGCGGGCGTCGCGTGCCTCGGTCTTGCGCTGGATGGCACGCTGCTGCTCAGCCACGCCGGCGGCTGCGCCAGGCTTGCCGGTGCCGGCGGGAGAGGATTTTCTGCGGGTGGACTTCTTGCTGGCCATTGCCGGTCTCCTGGGGTCAGGCGCGGTCGTCGACGCCGCGGACGCCGGCCTTCTTGGCGCAGTGCGCGCAGCAGTAGAACTGGCCCTGGCTCTCGGCGCCGTGGCCGATGATCATGCAGCCACAGTGCTCGCATTTGGGCGCGAATGCGTGGATGGCGCATTCGAACGAATCGAAGGTACCCTTGCGCTCACCTTGGGTGATCGTGAAAGCCTTGTCGTAGTCGTTGCCGCATACATCGCAGACGGCCATGTCGTTCTCCAGGCAGCGTGGATGGCCCCAGTCTCCGGCGCCCGCCTTCACGCCAAGTGAAAACAGGCCTTCTTCACGTGGACTTCTCCTTAGCGTCTGACGCCGGCGCCTTGCGCTGCGCGCGATGCGACCGGGCCAGGAACTTCAGCGTGGCCTGTTCCCACTGCCGTTCGCCGCGCGCGCCATTGGCCACGCGCTGCAGGGAGCCTTCGCGCCAGCCGACGAAAGTGCAGGGATCGATATAGGCCTTGCGACAGACCGCCGGCGTATTGCCCAGGGCATCGGCCACCGACTTGATGACCTCGTTCTGCAGCATCTTCAGCGCCCTTTCGCTGGGATCCTCCGGCACGGCGGTGAGGGCCAGGCGCTGGAAGGCGGCCAGGGTGCCGCCCCAGGTGCGGAAGTCCTTGGCGGTGAAGCTCTGCCCCATCGCCGCGCGCAGGTAGTCGTTGACCTCGCCCGAATCGACCGGCCGCACGCCGCCGTCGTCGTCCCGGTACTGGAACAGGGCCTGCCCCGGCAACTGCTGCACGCCGCGCACCAGCCTGGCCAGTCGCTTGTCGTCCAGGGCGATGTCGTGCTCCTGGCCACCCTTGCCCTTGAA
>SEHC01000197.1 GCA_004173415.1 Lysobacteraceae bacterium | reverse complement strand
GGCCGCCAGCCAGACTTCGCGCTGCGGCTCGGTGGTCGGCACCACCCGTTCCAGCTCGCCCTCGGCGAACGGGTCGTAATCGACAGCGACCGGAGTCAGCTGCATCGCACTCATGATTCGACCTTCATGTACTTGCCCTCCCCCCCAGGCGCCGGCACGTACCAGGCCGGCCGGCCGGAAGGATCGCGGCCCAGGCGGGCGCCCGGCACCAGCGGCTTGTCCGCGTCCATCCCGGTGGCCACCGGCGCCGGCTTGCGTGGCAGCATCCCCGCTTCCTGCAGCTCGAGTACCGACTGCTTGTAGGCCTGGATGATGGCCTGGAAGTCGGTCTCGCTGTGGGCGGTGGTGAAGAAGCAGGGGAAATTGTCGAGGATGTGGATGCCGCGGCTGCGCATCATCGCGAACAGCAGGTCCTGCAACGGATGGTCCTGCTCGAAATGGGTGCGCCACATCGAGGCGAAGTGCTTGATCCGGATCGGCGCGCCGACCTCTTCGCAGAACGCGTTGATCTCGGCGGCCATAGCGCTGGTGCGGTCGTTGAGCCCCTGCTGCAAGGCCGGGCCCTGCTGCTTCATGTGTTCCAGCGAGGCCTTGGCCGCGGCCAGGGTCAGCGGATGGCGGACGAAGGTGCCGGCGAAATAGGTCACCCCCACGGTGGGGATGGAATCATCGCCGTACTGCCAGTGGCCGCCATCCAGCGCGTCCATGTACTCGCGCTTGCCGGCCATGACCCCGATCGGATAGCCGCCGCCGACCACCTTGCCGTAGGTGGCCAGGTCGGCATGGATGCCGAACATCGCCTGGGTGCCGCCGGGATGCGCGCGGAAGCCGGTGATCACTTCGTCGAAGATCAGCACGCTGCCCGCATCGGCGGTGATCTTCCTGACTTCCTTGAGGAAATCCACCGGCTGGAAATCCGGGCGCCGGCTCTGTACCGGCTCGACCAGTACCGCGGCCAGTTCGTGCGCGCGCGAGCGGATGATCTCCAGCGACTCGTCGGTGCCGTAGTCGAGCACGAGCACGTTCTCGCTGGTGTTGCGGAGGATGCCGGGCGCCGCCGGCACCGCGGTGTGCTTGCGGGTGCCACGGACGATGACCTCGTCGTTGATGCCGTGGTAGGAACCGGTGAACAGGACCACGGTATTGCGCCCGGTGACGGTGCGGGCGATGCGCAGGGCGCCGAGCACGGCTTCGGAGCCGGTGTTGCACAGCGCGGCGCGCTCATGGCCGGTCAGTTCGCAGACCAGCCGCGCCACTTCGCCGGCCAGCGGGTGCTGCGGGCCGAAAGCCGGTGACCACGCGCGGATCGGCCATGTGCCCACGATGCTGCTGGGTGTACTCGCGCGACTTGGGACTGCGCGCCAGGTAGCGGCTGATGAAACCGTCCAGCTTGCCGCGCTGGTGCGGGTCCAGTTCGGTGCCGCCGCTGCTGTCGATGCGGGCGATGGCGCCGAAGGCTTTCTTGATGTCGTAGCGGGTGTGGGCGAGCGCGGCCTCTTCGTCGCCCGGCACCGGCGTGGCGGGCGGCACCGCTGCCGCTGCCGCTGCCGCTGCCGCGGGCGCAGGCGCGGCTGCCACGGCCGGCGTCGGTGGGGCGACGACGGGCGCCGCGATGGGCGCGGCTGCCGCGGGCACCGGGGCCGGGGTGGACGCACCGCCCGAAAGCAATGCCAGTTGCTGGGCCATCAACTGCATCTGCTGGCCGATGACCTGTTGCAGGTAATCGCCAGCGACCACCGCGCCCGCTTGCATGGCCATCGCGGGCGCCGCCAGCGGTGCCGGGTGGAAACCGCCCGCCATCGCCGGCGCAGCCGCGGGCATCGCTGCCGGCGCGACCGGCGCGGCCACGACCGCGGCCACCGGGTCTGGCGGCAACTGCGCGTCCAGCACCTGCACCAGCCGGTCCAGGCTGGCGCATTCGCCCATCAGCTGGCGGAAGGTGATCTTCACCGCGAAAGTCTTCTGCAACTGCAGCGCGACCTGGGTCAGCATCAGGCTGTCCAGGCCCAGTTCGATGAAATTGTCGCGGGTGTCGGCGTCGGCCAGGTCGAAACCTGCCACGTCCTCGAACACCTCCTTGAGTTGCGCGATCAGGCGCGGCTTGCGGTCGGTGGCGGTGATCGTTTCGGGCGCTGCTTGGGGCATGGAAGTCTCCTGTGCCAGCGGCTGGGCGATGGCAAGGTGTGGGGAAGGAAGGACGACACCGGGCAAGGCGGCGATGGCCGGCTCCACCCAGTGACGCTGGCGTTCGAACGGATAGGTCGGCAGGCGCAGCCGGCGGCGCACCACGCCCGGCTGCGCGGGCGCCGGATCGATGGCGATGCCCTGGGCCCACAGCTGGCCGACCGCGGCGTGCAGCTGCAGGGTTTCCGCATCGGCGTTGTCGGCCAGCGAGGCGATCGCCGCGATGCGATGCTGCTGCAGGCCGGGGTGCTGGCGGGCCAATGCGCTGAGGCTGCCGCGCGGGCCGATCTCCAGCAGCGTGCGCGCGGGTCCGTCCAGCACGCGGCCCAGCGCGGTGGCGAACCGCACCGGTTCGCGCATGTGCCTGGCCCAGTACTCCGGCGACATCGCGTCCCCGGCGCCGAGCCAGTCGCCCAGCGCGGTGGAGACGATAGGCAGGGTCGGGGGCGAGCGGTGGATCGCCGCCAGTTCGGCGGCGAAGCCCTTGACCACCGGATCCATCATCGAGGAATGGAAGGCGTGCGAGGTCTTCAGCGCGCGGTGGGCGATGCCGTCGGCATCCAGGCTGGCCTGGAACGCGGCGATCGCCTCGGCCGGACCGGCCACCACGCAGGCGCCCGGCGCGTTCTCCGCCGCCAGCGAAAGCGTATCCGGCAGCCGCTCCAGCACTTCCGCAGCCGGCATGCGCACCGACAGCATCGAGCCGGGCGGCTGCGCCTGCATCATGCGGCCACGCCGCGCCACCAGCCGCAGCGCATCGTCCAGGGCGAACACCCCGGCCAGGGCGGCGGCGACGAACTCGCCGACGCTGTGCCCGACCATCGCCGACGGGATGATGCCCCGCGACATCCACCAACTGGCCAGCGCATATTCGATGGCGAAGATGGACGGCTGCATGATCGAGGTCGGCAGCAGCGCGTCGGCGTCGTCGCCGAACATCAGCCGGCGCAGGTCCAGGCGCAGTTCCACCTCGAGCACCGCCAGGCACTGGTCCAGCGCTTCGCGGAACACCGGCTCGCTCGCGTAGAGCTCGCGGCCCATGCCGGCGTAGTGGGAGCCCTGCCCCGGGAACAGGAACACGACCTCCCGGGCCTGGGCGGGTTTGGCGCGAGCGGCCGCGGCGGCGACTTCGGCGCCGCGCAGGCTGGCCGCGGCATCGACCGGATCGGTGGCGGCGAGCGCAAGGCGATGGGCAAAGGCCTTGCGTCCGGTCGACAGGGTCCAGGCCACATCGGCCAGGTTGCAGTCGGGCGCGGCTTCCAGGTGGTCGGCCAGGCGTGTGGCCGCGCGCGCCAGCGCCGCGGGGCTGCGCGCGGACAGCACCAGGACCTGCGGGCCGCTCGCCGGGCTGGAGGTGGGCAACGCCGGCGCCTCTTCCATGACCACGTGCGCATTGGTGCCGCCCACCCCGAACGAGCTCACCCCGGCCCGGCGCGGGGCGCCGTCGGCGCTGTCCCACTCGTGCAGCCGGTCGTTGACCAGGAACGGCGAGGACTCGAAATCGATGTCCGGATTGGGCTGCTGGTAGTGCGCCGTCGCCGGTATCCGCCGCTCGTGCATGGCCAGCGCGGTCTTGATCGCGCCGGCCGCGCCGGCCGCCATCAGCAGGTGGCCGACGTTGCTCTTGACCGAACCGACGCGGCAGAAGCCGGTGTCGCCGGTCTGCTGGCGGAAAGCGCGGGTCAGGCCTTCGATCTCGATCGGATCGCCGACCGGCGTGGCGGTGCCATGGGTTTCCACGTAGGAGATGCTGCGTGCGTCGACGCCCGCGTCATGCTGGGCCATGGCGATCACCTCGGCCTGGCCCTCGCTGCTGGGCGCGGTGAAGCTGGCCTTGTTGCCGCCATCGTTGTTGATCGCCGCGCCGCGGATCAGCGCGTACACCGGGTTGCCGTCGGCCAGCGCATCGGAGAGCCGCTTCAGCAGCAGCACCGCGCCACCGTCGCTGAACACCGTGCCGCGGGCATCGGCATCGAAGCTGCGGGTATGGCCATCGGCCGAGAGCATCGCCCCTTCCTGGTAGAGGTAGCCGCTGCGCACCGGGCAGGTGATGGCGACGCCGCCGGCCAGGGCCATGTCGCACTCGCCCCTGCGCAGGCTTTCCACCGCCTGGCAGATGGCCACCAGCGAGGTCGAGCAGGCGGTCTGCACGCTGATCGCCGGGCCGGTGAGGTTGAGTTTGTGGGCCACGCGGGTGGCGATGTAGTCCTTCTCGTTGCCGACCATCACCTGGAACTCGCCGACCCGCTCGATCAGATCGGGATGGGCCAGCACGTTGCGCTGGTAATAGCTGGCGTTGTACATGCCGGCGAACACGCCGACCGGGCCGGGCGTGGCGTCGGGCACATGGCCGGCCCGCTCGATGCATTCCCAGCACAGCTCCAGGAAAATGCGCTGCTGCGGGTCCATCAGCTCGGCTTCGCGCGGCGAGATGCCGAAGAAGGCGGCGTCGAAATCCTCGACCCCGTCGATCACCCCGCGCGCGCGCACGTAGTCGGGATGGTCGCGCAGCGCCGCCGGCACACTGGGGTCTATCTCGTCGACCGCGAACAACGAGATGCTGTCGCGGCCCTCGCACAGGTTGCGCCAGAAGGCCTCGACGTCGCCGGCGCCGGGGAAACGCCCGGCCATGGCGACGATGGCGATCGGGTCATCCTGGCCGGCGCTGCGCTGGCGCATCACCCGGCCGGTCGCGGCCGTTTCCCTTGCCGGTTCGGCCAGGGCACGGGCCAGCGCCGCAGCGGAAGGATCGCGGAACAGGGTGGTGGTGGCGATCCGGCCCAGCCCTTCCCGGCGGATGCGTTCCAGCAGCCGTGCGCCCAGCAGCGAGGTGCCGCCCAGATCGAAGAAATTGTCGTCGCGGCCGATCCGTTCCAGGTCCAGCACCTCGGCCAGCAGCGTGCACAACGCGGCCTCCACCGGTCCGCGCGGCGCTTCGTAGTGCCCTGCCCAGTCCGGCCTTCCGCGACCCGGCGCCGGCAACCTGGCGCGGTCCAGTTTTCCATTGGGCGACAGTGGCAGCGCGTCCATCGGCACGTAGGCGACCGGCACCATGTAGTCGGGCAACCGGGCGATGAGATGCTGGCGCAGCGCCTCGATGTCGATCGGCTGCCCGGCCTGTGCCGCGGAGAAATACGCCACCAGCCGCTTCAGCCCCGGGCTGTCCTCGCGAGCCATGACCCCCGCCCCGGCCACGCCGGGGAAGGCCATGATCTGGGCCTCGATCTCGCCCAGCTCGATGCGGAAGCCGCGCACCTTGACCTGGAAATCGGTGCGCCCGAGGAACTCGATGGTGCCGTCCGCGAGCCAGCGACCCAGGTCCCCGGTGCGGTACATGCGCGCGTCGCCCGCCTCGACGAACGTGTCGCGAAGGAAGCGCTCGGCGCTGAGGTCGGCGCGCTTCAGGTAGCCGCGCGCCAGGACCGGCCCGGCCAGGTACAGCTCGCCGACCAGGCCCGGCGGCACCGGCTGCCCGCCCGGGTCGAGCAGGTAGATCCGCGCGTTGGCGATCGGACTGCCGATGGTCGGCAGGCGCGGCCACTCGAGCGGCGACTCGGGCAGGCTCAGGGCGGTGACCACGTGGCTTTCGGTCGGCCCGTAATGATTGCGCAGCCGGCAGCCGGGGATGCGTTCGAAGAAGCGCGAGATCCGCGGCTCGATGCGCAACTGCTCGCCAGCCGTGATCACTTCCACCAGCGCGCAATCGATCGCTTGTCCGGCGGGCAACGAGGCGGCGTGCTCCTCCAGTCCCTCGGCCAGCATCTGCAGGGCGAAATACGGCAGGAATACCCGCTCGATCCGCTCGCTGGCGATGTA
>SEHC01000196.1 GCA_004173415.1 Lysobacteraceae bacterium | reverse complement strand
TGGATTCGGGCACCGCGTTGGGATAGGTGACGAAATTGGTGTTGGCCGCCGCTACCTCCGGCCGCAACAGGTAGTTGATGAACGCGTAGGCGTTGTCCGCGTGCTTGGCGTCCTTGGGGATGGCCAGCATGTCGAACCATTGCGGCGCGCCTTCCTTCGGGATCGAATAGGCGATGTGGACGCCGTTGTCGGCCTCTGCCGCGCGCTCGCGCGCCTGGATGATGTCGCCCGACCAGCCCACCACCACGCACACGTCGCCATTGGCCAGGTCGTCTATGTAGGACGAGGAATGGAAGTTGCGGATGTAGGGACGCACGCCCTTCAGCAGCGCGGCGGCCTTGGCGATCACCGCCGGGTCGAAGCTGTGCGGATCCTCGCCCAGGTAGTTGAGCGCGATCGGGATCAGTTCCGAAGGCGTATCCAGCACGGTGATGCCGCACTCCTTCAGCCTGGCCGCGTTCTCCGGCTTGAACACCAGGTCCCAGCTGCCGGCCACGCCGACGTCACCGAAGACCTGCTTGACCTTGTCCACGTTGTAGCCGATGCCTGTGGTCCCCCACAGGTACGGCACGGCGAACCGGTTGCCGGGATCCTGCAGGGCGATGCGCTCGAGCATCTTCGGATCGAGCCTGGAAAGGTTGGGGATCTTCGACTTGTCCAGCGGCAGGAACACCCCGGCCTGGATCTGGCGGCCGAGGAAGCTCAGCGAAGGCACCACCAGGTCGTAGCCGGTCGAGCCGGCCAGCAACTTGGTCTCGACCATCTCGTCGCTGTCGAACACGTCGTACCTGACCTTGATGCCGGTGGCCTTCTCGAAGTCCGGGATCGTCTGCTCTGCGATGTAGTCGGACCAGTTGAATACATTGAGCACCTTGGCCCCGGCGGGAGCGGCGGCGTCGTCCTTGCCGCCACCGCACGCAGCCAGCGCAGCGATTGCAACGGTCAGGGTCAGGGTCAGGATCCGCAATTTCATCGACTTGTCCTCGCTATAGGGAAAGCGCCGTCCATGTCCCGCCTCAGTGCATGCCGAGCGCCCCGGCGGTGTCGTCCAGCGCCTTCCAGGTCTTGTCGAACAGTTCGTCGACCTGGGCCCGGCTGATGGTCAGCGGCGGCGACAACAGCATCGCATCGTTGGTGGCCCGCAGGATCAGGCCATTGGCGAGCGCCTTGTCGCGGCACAGCTGGCCCACTCTACCCCGATCATCGAAGAATGCACGCCGGCTCTTTCCGGGCGCGTTCTTGTCGGGCACCAGCTCGAGCGCGCCGACCATGCCGGCGATGCGCGCCTCGCCGACCAGACGATGCTCCCCCAGCTCGGCCCAGCGCTGGGCCAGGTACGGTGCGGTGTCGGCCTTGCAGGTCTCGACGATCCTCTCTTCCTGGAGGATGCGGATGTTCTCCAGCGCCACCGCGGTGCAGACCGGATGCCCCGAATAGGTGCAACCGTGGGCCAGTTCGCCCCCCTGGTTGGCCAGCACCCCGGCCACGCGGTCGTTGAACATGGCCGCGCCCAGCGGGATGTAGCCGGAGGTGATGCCCTTGGCCAGGGTCATGACATCCGGGGTGAAGCCGAAGTAGTCGGCGGCGAACCATTCGGCGGTGCGGCCGAAGCCGCAGATCACCTCGTCGGCGACCAGCAGCACGTCGTACTTGCGGCAGATGCGTTCGATCTCCGGCCAGTAGCTCATCGGCGGGATGTACACGCCGATCGCGCCCATGATCGGCTCGCCGATGAAGGCGGCCACGCGCTCGGGCCCAAGCTCGAGAATCTTCGTCTCCAGCCGGCGAGCGGCGACCAGGCCGTATTCGTCCGGGTCCATGTCGCCGCCATCGGCGAACCAGAACGGCGGATCGATGTGGTGGATGTCGGGGATCGGCAGCCCGCCCTGCCTGTGCATGCCCTTCATCCCGCCCAGGCTGGCGCCGGCCATGGTGGTGCCGTGGTAGCCGTCGTGGCGGCCGATGAAGATGTTCTTCCGCGGCTGGTCCTGGACCGCCCAGAAGTGCCTGACCAGGCGCAGGATGGTGTCGTTGGCCTCGGAACCGGAGTTGGTGAAGAAGGCGTGGTTGAGGTCGGCCGGGGTCAGCTCGGCGAGCTTGGCGGCCAGCCGGATGGTCGGCTCGGTGGTGCACTGGAAGAAGCTGTTGTAGTAGGCCAGCTGGGTCATCTGTTTCGACGCTGCCTCGCCCAGCTCCTTGCGCCCGTAGCCGACGTTGACGCACCACAGCCCGGCGAAGGCATCGAGCAGCTTGTGCCCTTCCGCATCCCAGACATAACAGCCTTCGCCGCGGGTCAGGATGCGCGTGCCCTTCTTGGCCAGGGCGGCGTTGTCGTTGAACGGATGCAGGTGATGGGCGGCGTCGAGCTGTTGCAGGGTGCGGGTGTCGAGGTGGTCCATGGAAACTCCGGAAAATCAGCGTAGGGGCGCACCTGGGCGCGACCGTGGCAATGGGCCTGTGCGGAAGATTCCGTAGAGACGGAGAACTTCCGGTCGCGCCCAGGTGCGCTCCTACAGGAAATCAAACGTTCAACAACAGGAACTCCCGCTCCCATGAGCTGATCACGCGGAAGAAGGTTTCGTATTCCTTGCGCTTGACCGAGACGTAGGCGCGGACGAAACGCGGCCCCATCAGCTCCTGCAGCGGCTTGCAGGACTCCAGATCGTCCAGCGCCTCGCCCAGCGACCGCGGCAGTTCGAAGCCGACGTCCTGCGCGCTGCTGGCCAGCGGCGCGGTCGGCTTGAGTTTTTCCTGCATGCCGAGCAGGCCGCAGGCCAGGGTTCCGGCCATCGCCAGGTAGGGGTTGGCGTCGGAGCCGGCGAAGCGGCTTTCCACGCGCATGTTCTCCGGCGTGTCCATCGGCACGCGCAGGCCGCAGGTGCGGTTGTCGTAGCCCCACTGCACGTTGATCGGCGCGACCTGGCCCAGGGCCAGGCGGCGGTACGAGTTGACGTTGGGGGCGAAGAAGGCCATCGCCATCGGCACGTATTTCTGCAGGCCGGCCAGGTAGTGGCCGAACACCGGGCTGAACCGCGCCGCGCCCTTGCCGGTGAACACGTTGTGGCCCTTTTTGGCATCCAGCAGGCTCTGGTGGATGTGCATGGCGCTGCCCGGCTCGTTCTCCATCGGCTTGGCCAGGAAGGTGGCGTAGATGCCGTGGCGCATCGCCGCCTCGCGCATGGTGCGCTTGAACAGGAACACCTGGTCGGCGCGCGACAGGGCGTCGGAATGCAGGAAGTTGACTTCCAGCTGCGCGGCGCCGGACTCGTGGATCAGGGTGTCCACGTCCAGTTCCATCGCGTCGCAGTAGTCGTACATCAGGTCCAGGATCGGGTCGAACTCGTTGACCGCGTCGATCGAGTACGACTGCCGCGCGGTCTCGGGGCGGCCCGAGCGCCCGGCCGGCGGCAGCAGCGGGAAGTCCGGATCGGTGTTCTTCTGGACCAGGAAGAATTCGAGTTCCGGCGCCACCACCGGGCGCAGGCCGGCGTCGTCGTAGGCTTCCAGCACGCGCCTCAGCACGTTGCGCGGGGCCAGGTCGTGGGCCTGGCCGTCCTTGGTGTAGCAGTCGTGGATCACCTGGGCGGTGGGATCGGTGGCCCAGGGCACCATCCGCACCGTGTCCGGGTCCGGGCGCAGGAACATGTCCGAATCCGAAGGCGAGGTCAGCTCGTAATAGTCGTCCGGGTAATCCCCGGTCACGGTGGTGGCGAAGATGCCCTCGGGCAGGCGCGTGCCGTAGTCGTGGGAGAACTTGTCGGCCGGGATGATCTTGCCGCGGGCGATGCCGGTGATGTCCGGGACCAGGCATTCGACCTCGGTGATGTGCCGCTCCTTGAGCCAGCGCCGCAGCGAGCTTTCCGGCTTCTCGGGGATTGCCTTGGTGCGGGTCTTGCGCTGGCTCATGGGGTCGCCCGGAGGTTGCGTTGTGCGGCCCGCTGGCGACAGGCGTCGCCGAAGGCCTTGAATATGCCCAGGTAGAAGGGGTTCTCGCCGACCCGCCATTCCGGGTGCCATTGCACCCCCAGCAGGAAACTGCCGCCTTCATGGCGGAAGGCTTCGATCAGCCCGTCCGGCGCCACCGCCTCCACCTTCAGGCCCTTGCCCAGCCGGGCCACGCCCTGGCCGTGCACGGAGTTGACCCGTTCCGAAGGCGTGCCGGCGATGCCGGCGAGCATGCCCCCGGGATTGAAGGTGACCGCGTGCACCGGCGCGTACTGGCGCTCGAGCGGATCGTCCGGATTCTCGCGATGGTCCAGGTAGCCCGGCTGCTCGTGCACCTTCTGGTAGAGGCTGCCGCCGAGGGCCACGTTCACTTCCTGGAAGCCCCGGCACAGGGCCAGCAGCGGCACCCCCATCTGCACCGCCAGCGGCACCAGCGCCAGGCTGGTGGCATCGCGTGCCGGGTCGTGCAGGTTGCCCTCGTAGCTGGGTTCGTCGCCGTAATGGCGTGGTTCGATATTGCTGGTGGCGCCGGTCAGCAGGATCCCGTCGAGGCGCTCGAGCATCTGTTTGTGGACCGATTTGTTTACGGTCGGTGGGCAGGCCGACCAGCGGCAGGCTGGTCATCGGGGGAGGCTCGAAAAAGCTTGCCCGCAACTTAACCTGCCCGTTTTATTTTTACAACACCAGTCCAGGCTCGGCCGGCTTTTGCGCACGCATGGTGCACCAGCGCACCAATTCAGGACCTGCTGTCCGCCCATTCCGTCTCGAGGCGTTGAGTATTCTTTACGGTGGGGCCTCTCTGCTAAGCTGCCGCGAACCGCCCGCGAGGCCATCATGACCCGCCACTCAGACGCCTCCCACACCGACCTGTCCGCGCTTCCGCCGGAGGATGCGGCGACCCTTCGCAAGTTGCCGGGTTGCGAGCTGGTCGACCTGCTGCTGCCCGACATGAACGGCCTGCTGCGCGGCAAGCGCATCACCCGCGACGCACTGGAGAAGGTCTACGCCGAGGGCGTTTGCCTGCCGATGTCGCTGATCGCCACCGACATCACCGGCAACACGGTCGAGGAGACCGGCCTGGGCTACGACATCGGCGACGAGGACCGGATCTGCCGGCCGGTGCCCGGCTCGCTGCGTCCGGTGCCCTGGTCGCCGCGGCCGATGGCGCAATTGCTGCTTTCGATGGAGGACGCCCACGGCGCGTCCCAGGGCAGGATGTTCGAAGCCAACCCACGCGAGGTACTCAGGCGCGTGCTCGATCGCTATGCCGCCCGCGGCCTGAAGCCGGTGGTCGCGGTGGAACTGGAGTTCTACCTGTTCGACGCGCACCTGGACGCGGACGGCAGGCCGCGCACGCCGCTCAACCCGGTCACCGGCCGGCGCAGCAGCAGCACCCAGGTCTATTACATGGAAGACCTCAACGATTACCGCGGCTTCACCGACGCGGTGTCGGCGGCCTGCCAGGCGCAGGCCATCCCCGCCGACACGGCGGTGGCCGAGTACGCGCCCGGGCAGTTCGAGATCAACCTCAAGCACCGCGACGATGCCTTGCTGGCCTGCGACGAGGCGATCATGCTCAAGCGCGCGATCAAGGCCGTGGCCCAGCAGCAGGACATGCAGGCCAGCTTCATGGCCAAGCCATTCGCCGAGCAGGCCGGCAACGGGCTGCACATCCATGTCAGCGTGCTGGATGGAAACGGCGACAACATCTTCGCCTCGCCGGCCGATCCGCCCGCCGCTGCGCTCAGGCACGCCATCGGCGGCCTGCAGCGCAGCGCCAGCGACAGCCTGCTGCTGTTCGCGCCGCATGCCAACAGCTACCGGCGCTTCGTGCTCAACGCCTTCGTCCCGCTCAACGACGCCTGGGGCTACAACAACCGCACCGTGGCCATGCGCATCCCGCACAGCAACCAGGCCAACACCCGGGTCGAACACCGCATCGCCGGCGCCGACGCCAACCCCTACCTGGTCACCGCCGCGGTGCTGGCCGGCATGCTGCACGGCCTCGAGAACGGCTTCGATCCCGGCCCGCCGGTGGTCGGCAACGCCTACGAACAGACCGAGATCCGCACCCCGTTCTGGCGCCAGGCGATCGACGACTTCATGGCCAGCGACTTCATCGGCGAACAGTTCGGCGAATCCTTCCAGCACATCTACGGCCAGCAGAAGCGCAAGGAAATGCTGACCTTCGAGACCCAGGTCAGCACGCTGGAATACGACTGGTACCTGCGCGCTGTTTGATGTGCGTCCTTCTCCCTTTGCGGGAGAAGATCCGGGATGGGCGGACGCCGCGAAGCAAGCACCCTCGGGGTGAGAGCGGCGAGAGCGGCGAGCGCAGCGAGTGCTCTGGCTCTGGCTCTGGGTCCCGGCCTTCGCCGGGATGACGAGGTAAAAGAGATCATCTATGTCATCCAGCAGTTCCACCTACCCTTCCTCCTGGTACGCCGCCAGCGCGACCCCGCTGCCGAAACAACCCACGTTGCAAGGCCGCATCGACGCCGATGTCTGCATCCTCGGCGCCGGCTACACCGGCCTGTCCGCAGCCCTGGAACTGGCCGAAGCCGGCTACAGCGTGGTTGTGCTGGAAGCAGAGCGCATCGGCTGGGGCGCCTCGGGCCGCAACGGCGGCCAGGCCATCGCAGGCTTCGGTTGCGGCGAAGCGAAGCTGGAGGCGCTGGTCGGCTTCGACGACGCCCGCCGGATGTTCGA
>SEHC01000195.1 GCA_004173415.1 Lysobacteraceae bacterium | reverse complement strand
GCCGGCGAAGGCGCCGGTGTACTGGAGACGGTGCTCGACACCATCGCCAACTACAAGGAAAACCTCGAGACCCTGAAGGGCAAGATCAAGAAGGCCCTGTTCTACCCGGCCATGACCATCGCCGTGGCACTGCTGGTCAGCGCCATCCTGCTGGTGTTCGTGGTGCCGCAGTTCGAGGAAGTGTTCAAGGGCTTCGGCGCCGACCTGCCCGCCTTCACCAAGATGATCGTGGCCGCCTCGCGCTTCATGGTCGCCTACTGGTGGCTGATCCTGGCCGGCGTGGCTGGCGCGATCTTCGCCTTCATCTTCTTCAAGAAACGCTCGCTGGCCTTCCAGCATTTCCTCGACCGGGTGATCCTGAAGGTGCCGGTGGTCGGCCAGATCATGCACAACGCCTCGATCGCGCGCTTCGCCCGCACCCTGGCGGTGACCTTCAAGGCCGGCGTGCCGCTGGTCGAGGCCCTGGAAACCATCTCCGGCGCCACCGGCAACAGCGTCTACGAGAAGGCGGTGCTGCGGATGAAGGACGACGTGGCCGTGGGTTACCCGGTCAACGTGTCGATGAAGCAGACCAACCTGTTCCCGCACATGGTCGTACAGATGACCTCGATCGGCGAGGAAGCCGGCGCCCTGGACGCGATGCTGTTCAAGGTGGCCGAGTACTACGAGCAGGAAGTGAACAACGCGGTGGACGCGCTGGCCAGCCTGATCGAGCCGCTGATCATGGTCTTCATCGGCGTGATCGTCGGTGGCATGGTCATCGGCATGTACCTGCCGATCTTCAAGCTCGCCGCCGTCGTCGGCTAGCACCGCATGGCGTTCCTGGACCGCGCCGCGTGTCCCGTGGCATGCGGCGGCGGCCAGGCGCGCCGCAGCGCGCGAATCGCCCAGACGCGCCGTCGCGGCTGTGGCTCGACCTTCACGCTGGTGAGTTGAATGGCATTCCTGGATCAGAATCCCGCAATCGGGTATCCCCTCGCGGCCGGACTGGGCCTGCTGGTGGGCAGCTTCCTCAACGTGGTGATCCTGCGCCTGCCGCGGCGCCTGGAATGGCAGTGGAAGCGCGATGCCAGCGAGATCCTCGAACTGCCCGAGGTCTACGACCCGCCACCGCCGGGCATCGTGGTCGAGCCCTCGCACTGCCCGCACTGCAAGCACAGGCTGTCCTGGTACGAGAACATCCCGCTTTTCAGCTGGCTGGCCCTGCGCGGCAAGTGCCGGCATTGCCAGGCGCCGATCTCGGCCCAGTACCCGGCGGTGGAACTGCTGACCGCGGTGCTGGCGCTGGTGTCGGTCTGGCATTTCGGCTTCGGCTGGCAGGGCTTCGGCGCCATCGTGCTGAGCTGCTTCCTGGTCGCCCTGTCCGGCATCGACCTGCGCACCCAGCTGCTGCCCGACCAGCTGACCCTGCCGCTGATGTGGCTGGGATTGATCGCCAGCCTGGACAACCTGTACATGCCGGCCAAGCCGGCGCTGCTGGGCGCCATCGCCGGCTATGCCTCGCTGTGGACGGTGTGGTGGCTGTTCAAGCAGCTGACCGGCAAGGAAGGCATGGGCCACGGCGACTTCAAGCTGCTGGCCGCGCTGGGCGCCTGGGTGGGCCTGAGCGGAATCCTGCCGATCGTGCTGCTGTCCTCGATCGTCGGCGCGCTGATCGGCTCGGTCTGGCTGGCCACCCAGGGCCGCGACCGCGCCACGCCGATCCCGTTCGGCCCCTACCTGGCCATCGCCGGCTGGATCGTGTTCTTCTGGGGCCAGCAGATGATCGACGCCTACCTGAAGTTCTCCGGCCTAGCCTGAGCGCGGCGTCGGCCGATCGATCCGGCTGCAGGCCCGATGCCTCCCCGCCGTTGCAGGCATGCCCCCGCCTTTTAGGTCCGGGCTCGCCCGGAGGCTTTTGATTCATCGACAAGGGCATCCGGGCAAACTCGGATACCAAGCCCGGTCGGCCCGGCTGCAGGCCCGTTGCCTTTCTCCCGCCCTGGCCGGCTTCCCCCGCCTTGCAGGTCCGGGCTTGCCCGGATGCTATTGATTTCTCGACCAAGGGCATCCGGGCAAACTTGGATACCAAGCCCCGATATCAGCTCGGATATACAGCGGCCGCGCCGGACACCCGGCTGAAAACCCCTGCTGGGACATAATGCCGGCATGAGCGATTACTTCATTGGACTGACCGGCGGCATCGCCTCGGGCAAGAGCGCGCTGGAGCAGGAATTCACCGCGCGCGGGATATTCGTGGCCGATGCCGACCTGATCGCCCGCCAGATCGTCGAGCCGGGGCAACCGGCGCTGCAGGCGGTGGTGGCGCGCTTCGGACCGCGGGTACTCACCGCCTCGGGCCAGCTGGACCGGGCCGGCCTGCGCCGCCTGGTGTTCGAGGACGAGCCAGCGCGGCGCGCGCTGGAGGCGATCCTGCACCCGGTGATCCGCACGCGACTGCAGGAACAGTGCCGGGCCGCGGCCGGACCGTATGCGGTGGCGATGATCCCGCTGCTGGCCGAGGGCGGCGGACGCGCGGCCTATCCGTGGCTGGACCGGATCCTGGTGGTGGATGCGCCGCAGGCCATGCAGGAGGCGCGCTTGATGCAGCGCGACGGCATCGACCAGGCCCTGGCCGGAAAGATGATCGCCGCCCAGGCGCCGCGCACGCAGCGGCTGGCGCTGGCCGACGACATCGTGGTCAACGACGGCGACCGCGCCCACTTGGCCGAGTCGGTCGCCGAACTGGATGCGCGCTACCGCGCGTTTGCGACCGGTCTGTAGGCGCGGGCCATGCCCGCGACCGATCCTCCCTTCCTGTAGGAGCGGGCCATGCCCGCGAGCGGCCATGGGACACCCAGGGGGAGCATCCTGCGCGAAGAACGTCGCGGGCATGGCCCGCTCCTACAGGGGCGTCGCGGGCGTGGGCCGCTCCGACAGGGGCGTCGCGGGCGTGGGCCGCTCCGACAGGGACGTCGCGGGCGTGGGCCGCTCCTACGCGTGGCCGCCGGGCTCGACGTGCTGCATTGAAACGCGTCGCTGGACTGGAGGTGCTGCGCGAAGGGCGTCGCGGGCATGGCCGGCTCCTACGTCTCGCCGGACTGGAGGTGCTGCGCGAAGGGCGTCGCGGGCATGGCCCGCTCCTACAGGGGCGTCGCGGGCGTGGGCCGCTCCTACGCGTGGCCGCCGGGCTCGACGTGCTGCATTGAAAGGCGTCGCTGGACTGGAGGTGCTGTGCGAAGGGCGTCGCGGGCGTGGGCCGCTCCTACAGGGGTGTCGCGGGCGTGGGCCGCTCCTACGGAGTTGCGGGCGGCCACAGGCCGCGGATCGCGGCGATGCCTTGGGCGCCGTGCTGGCGCGCTTGCTCGAGGTGGGCGGGCGTGAGGCCGCCAATGGCGTAGATGGGCAGGGAGACAGATTCGCGCAGGCGGGCAAATCCCTCCCAGCCCATGACCTCGCCATCGGCATGGCTGGCGGTGGCCTGCACGCTGCCGGCCACGGCGAAGTCGCAACCGAGCGCCTGGGCCTGTTGCAGCTCGGCGGCGTGGTGGCAGGAGGCGGCCACCGCGACCTCGGCACCCAGGGGGCGTGCCTCCAGGGTGGCGAGCTGGGCGGCGCGCAGGTGCACGCCGATGCCGAGCTCGCGCGCCAGTTCGATATCGCCGTTGACCAGCACTTCGGCGCCGGCCCGGCGACACAGGGCAGTCGCCGCCGCCACCAGGCGCCGCCAGCGCGGCGGGTCCTGCAGGCTGCGCGCACGCAGCTGGACCCGGCCGACCCCCGACTGCAGCGCGCGTGACAGCCCGTCCAGCCAGGCCGCGTCGTCGGCGCCCGGCTCTGGGGTGACCAGGTAGCGGTCGGGCTGGCGCAGGGCGGCCACCACCGGCCGGTCGGCCGGCGGCATGGGATAGCGGGAAAGCTTGGCCGGCGCCACCCAGGCCAGGGCCTGGCCTTCGATGCCGCGCGGCGTACCCTGCCAGGCATCGACCCGGCGCACGTCCAGGCACAGGCGCTTGTCCGGGTATTGCTGCGGCACGTTTATCAGGGACTCGCCTACCTGCACGGTGATGCCGAGTTCCTCCTGCAGCTCGCGCACCAGCGCCGCCTCGGCGGATTCGCCCGGCTCGCGTTTGCCGCCGGGGAATTCCCACAATCCGGCCAGGTCGCGGCCTTCGATCCGGCGGGCCAGCAGGATGCGGCCGCGCAGGTCGGTGATGACGGCGGCCACGACATGGAGCGAGCGCAACGGAACGGGCATGCGAGGAGCTTGCGGTGAAGCAGGCATCGAACGCAAATGCCGCCGGAAATCATCCGGCGCAGGATCGCTGCAGGCGCGTCAGTGCGGCGCTCGCAGTTGACGCAGCTCCTACGCCGGGTTTGCAGTCAGCTCAGCTGGCCGTGGCAGTGCTTGAACTTCTTGCCGCTGCCGCAGGGGCAAGGGTCGTTGCGGCCGACCTTGGGGCCGTCGCGGGTGACCGCGGAAAAGCCGAGTTGCGCGGCCTCCACGTCGGCGGCTTCCTCGTCGGCGCCGTAACCGCCGGCTTCCTGGTGCTGGAACTGCAGCTGCTGCTCCCGGGCCATCGCGATGCGGCGTTCCTCGGCTTCCAGCGCGGCCACTTCCTCTTCGCTGCGGATGCGCACCCGGGCCAGCACCGTGACCACTTCGCGCTTGACCTTCTCCAGCATCTCGGAGAACAGCTCGAAGGCTTCCTTCTTGTACTCCTGCTTCGGCTGCTTCTGCGCATAGCCGCGCAGGTGGATGCCCTGGCGCAG
>SEHC01000194.1 GCA_004173415.1 Lysobacteraceae bacterium | reverse complement strand
CGCGATCCGCTGACCACGCTGGACTGGGTGAACCTGTACGCGCTGGCGGTGAACGAGGAAAACGCGGCCGGCGGCCGGGTGGTCACCGCGCCGACCAATGGCGCGGCCGGGATCATCCCCTCGGTGCTGCATTACTACGACCGCTTCTGTCCCGGCGCCAACGAGCAGGGCGTCTTCGACTTCCTGCTGACCGCCGCGGCGATCGGCATCCTGTACAAGGAGAACGCCTCGATCAGCGGTGCCGAAGTCGGTTGCCAGGGCGAGGTCGGGGTGGCCTGTTCGATGGCCGCCGGCGGCCTGGTCGCCGCGCTCGGCGGCACTTCCAGCCAGATCGAGAACGCCGCCGAGATCGGCATGGAACACAACCTGGGCCTGACCTGCGACCCGATCGGCGGGCTGGTGCAGATTCCGTGCATCGAGCGCAACGCGATGGGCGCGGTCAAGGCGATCAATGCCGCACGCATGGCCGCGCGCGGCGACGGCAAGCACAAGGTCAGCCTGGACAAGGTCATCAAGACCATGCGCGACACCGGCCGCGACATGCAGGACAAGTACAAGGAAACCAGCCGCGGCGGGCTTGCGGTCAACGTGATCGAGTGTTGAGCCGGGTTCGCCCAGCGCTGTCCGCCGCTGCCTGAATCAGCACCGCGGCTGCCGGCCTGGCGGCGGCGTTGGCGGCGACGGCCGCGCCACCCGATCCAACGAGGACTTGCCGATGCCCAGACTCCTGCTGCTTGCCCTTGCCGCCCTGTTCCTGCCGCCGCTGCACGCTAGCCAGGCCGCGCCGGCATATGGACGGCAACTGGAGGGCTTCGATTACCCCTATCCGGTGCAAAGCTTCGCCTTCCGGTCGCAAGCCCAGTCCTTGACGATGGCCTACCTGGACGTGGCGCCGGCCACGTCCAACGGCCACACCGTGGTCCTGCTGCACGGCAAGAACTTCTGCGCGGCGACCTGGCAATCGGCGATCGAGGCATTGTCCGGCGCGGGCTATCGGGTGATCGCCCCGGACCAGGTCGGTTTCTGCAAGTCGAGCAAGCCGGCCGCCTACCAGTTCTCGCTGGGCCAGTTGGCCGCCAACACCCACGCCCTGCTGCGGGAACTGGGCATCGCCCGCGCCAGCCTGGTCGGCCATTCCATGGGTGGCATGCTGGCCACGCGCTACGCCCTGCAGTACCCCGCATCCACCACGCAGCTGGCCCTGGTCAATCCGATCGGGCTGGAGGACTGGCAGGCCAGCGGCGTGCCATGGCGCAGCGTGGATGCGTGGCTTGCACGCGAGCTCAGGACCGACGCCGCCAGCATCAGGAAGTACCAGCAGGAGGTCTACTACGGCGGCACCTGGAAGCCGGAATACGACCGCTGGGTGGAGATGCTGGCCGGCATGTATGCCGGCCCGGGCGGCCAGGCGGTGGCCTGGAACCAGGCGCTGACCTCGGACATGGTATTCAACCAGCCGGTGGTCCACGAGTTGCCAAGGCTGAAGGTGCCCACCACGCTGCTGATCGGCCAGCGCGACCGGACCGCGATCGGCAAGGACCTGGCCTCGCCGGCGCTGGCGCAACGGCTCGGCGATTACCCTTCACTGGGCAGGCAGGCCGCGGCGGCCATACCCGGGGCCCGGCTGGTGGAATTCGCGGACCTGGGCCATTCGCCGCAGGTCGAGGATCCGCAGCGGTTCAACCGGGCCCTGCTCGACGCCCTGGCTGCCGGCCGCGACCGAGCGAGCCGGTGAGCAGCGCCGCTGCGCGTATCGGAGCCGGCCTCAGGCGCCGGCCAGTGCCTCGCCGATCATCGCCTCGATCCGGGCCAGGTCCGGCAGCAGCGCTGCTTCGTCGCCGAGCAGCACGCGCATCTGCACGCCGGGCGGCAGTTCTTCCTCGGTCGCGTCGGCCAGCAGGCCGTCGCGCGGCACCGAAATAAGGCGCGGGAAGGATTGGGTCAACAGGGCGAAATACGGCATCGCCTCGCTGCCGCCCAGGGCCTTGAGCACCACGATCTTGCTGCTGGCGACCACCTCTTCCTTCTGCTGCCCGCTGAGCTCTGCGAAGGAAACCAACGGCACTTCCCAGCCATGCCAGCGGATCTGGCCGGGCAGCCAGCCCGGGGCGTCGGCGATGGCTTCCACCGGGACGCGGGCCAGCACTTCGGCCACGGTCGCATTCGGCAGCAACAGGCGGTCTTCGCCCGACTGCACCAGGACACCGCGGATTTCGTCGTTGGAACTGGCCATCAGCTTTGCTTCCTCTTGCCGAGCGGGTCGGCTGTGTTCTCTGGCATTGGTTCAATCGGGGCTGCCGGCAATGCCGGGGGGGTGGCTGGATCGAGGTTCAGTCGGTCCAGCGCGAAGCAAGCTGGGTCGCCAGTTCCGCGGGCGGAGCAACCACGCCTCCGCGCGCGGCCAGGGCCTTGGATGCCGCCGGATCGTAGCAATCGCGCGGCGACTGCCCGACGGCCAGGCCGCCCTGCGCCGCCATGGCCATGGCCGCATCGACCTGGGCCGGGTCGCTGCCGCTGAGCAGCAGCACCGCGCTCTCGGCCGCCGGCAGCGCCGCGATCAGGCCGTCCACCTGCAAGCTTCCTTCGCCGAAGTGGACCACGCCCTCGACCACGTTCACCGCCACGTCGTTGGGCAGGACATAGACCTGCGCGGCGTGCGCCGACTCACCGGCGACGGCCAGCTTCACCGGCAGCGCGGAGACGCGCTCCATCTGCTTGACCAGGTTGTCGTAACGGCCGCCGTCCAGGCGCAACTGCACCAGCACCGGCCGCGGCAGGTCCGGCGGCAGGTCGGCCAGCACCTTGCGCACCGCATCGGGACCCCCGATGCCGGCGAAAAGCAGGACCGCACCACGTACACCCACTCCTGCCGGGGTGTCGTGGATCGACTCCAGTTCCAGGGTCAGGCCGCCGGCGCTGCGCATCGAGGGCAGCGGCGGGGGTTCGACCGGCGCCGCCGGTGGCGCGGGCGCGGGCGCGGACGGCGCATCGAACCCATCATGCAGGGCCTGGCGGTGGGATTCGGGCGCCGGCTTCCAGGATTCGGGATCGAAGGCCTGGCTGGCGGTTTCGTCGGTCGCGACCAGTTCGAGTCCACCGCGCGGCAGTTCGCTGGCCAGCTCCTGCGCTTCCTCCAGGTGGGCCTCGATGTCGGCGCCGGCATGGATCTGCGCGGGCGTCAGCGGCAGGCCGGGCTCGGGCCGGGTGTCGTCGACCTCGCCGCCGGGCGGCAGGACGTCGGCATGGCCGTTCAACTTCGCCGACAGGTGGCGGGCCCAGCGGCTCGCCTCCCAGCCTTCCCGGCGCGCGGCCAGTTCGGCTTCGTCGAAGATCACCGCGACCGCGGGGTCGTGCAGCACCCCGTCGAACCGCGACAGGCTGTCCTCGATCGCCGCTTCCAGCGCGACCAGCACCACCTGCGGCGACGCATCGCCGAGGGCCTGGCCGTCGAGGGTATTGGGATCGTCCTCGAGCACGATCTCCGCGCCGGCCTCATGCAGGGCCTGGCGCAGCTGATCACGCGCGCGGCCCGGGCGGGCCAGCAGTGCCACCCGCTGCGAGGGTACCGCCGACTCATTCACGGACACGGGCGATCCCCAGCAGGTCATACACGTTGCGCATCAAATCCAGTTCCTGGTAGGGCTTGCCCATGTAGCGTTGGACGCCGATCTCCATGGCGCGCTGGCGATGCTTGTCGCCGGTGCGCGAGGTGATCATCACGATCGGCACGTCCTTGAAGCGCGGGTCGGCCTTCATCGCCGTGGCCAGCTCGTAGCCGTCCATGCGCGGCATCTCGATGTCCAGCAGCATCAGGTCGGGAACGCGTTCTTCCAGGCGTTCCAGCGCCTCGATGCCGTCGCGGGCGACAGTCACTTCGAAGTTGTGGCGTTCCAGCACGCGGCCGGTGACCTTGCGCATGGTCAGCGAATCGTCGACCACCATGACCAGAGGCACGCGACGCTCTTCCGGCGCCGGCTCGTCGGTTACGAACAGGTTCGGTTGCAGGATGTGGCGACGGACCAGCGGGGCGACGTCCAGGATGACCACGATGCGGCCATCGCCGGTGATCGTGGCGCCGTAGATGCCGGGCACCGAGGCGATCTGCGGACCGACCGGCTTGACCACGATCTCGCGGTTGCCGAGCACCTGGTCCACGGCGACCGCGGCACGCAGGTCGCCTGCGCGGACCAGCAGCAAGGGCACCTGCGGCTGGCCTTCGGCGCGCGCCGGCGGCTGGCCGATCAGCTCGCCCAGGTCGTGCAGCACGTGCTCTTCGCCGCCGTACACGTAGACCGCGCCCGCGGTCTCGAAGCGGTCGCGGGAAATGCGGCCCACGCCGCCCACGGCCGCGACCGGCACCGCGAACTGGGTCTCGCCGATCTGCACGAACACCGCCTGGGTGACCGCCAGGGTCTGCGGCAGGCGCAGGGTGAAGGTGGTGCCCTTGCCTGCGGCGGAGGCGATTTCCAGCGAACCGCCGAGCTGGCGGACTTCGCTGTAGACCACGTCCATGCCGACGCCGCGGCCGGCCAGCTGGCTGATGCTGTCGGAGGTGCTGAAGCCGGACTCCAGAATCAGGCGTTCCAGGTCGGTGTCGCTGATCTGGGTGTCGCCGAGGATCATGCCGCGCTGCTCGGCGCGGCGGCGGATCGCCGCATGGTCGATGCCGGAGCCATCGTCGGAGACCTGGAAGACCATTTCCGCGCCTTCGCGGCGCAGCGCGATCTGCACGGTGCCTTCTTCCGGCTTGTGCTG
>SEHC01000005.1 GCA_004173415.1 Lysobacteraceae bacterium | reverse complement strand
TTGGTAGAGCACGACCTTGCCAAGGTCGGGGTCGAGGGTTCGAGTCCCTTTTCCCGCTCCAGTTTCGAACACAACCCCGTTCGCGGGGTTTTGTTTTGTGGGGCGCTTGAATTGGCGCAGCGATTGCGCCAGTCTTTTCGCTACAGAGTCACCGGCCTGGTGGCAGAGTGGTTATGCAGCGGCCTGCAAAGCCGCGTACGCCGGTTCAATTCCGACCCAGGCCTCCAGCATCGGCATCGTCCGGTGGCTTTTCCGAAACGCCCGCTTGCGCGGGCGTTTTCTGTTCCGGCAGGGGATCGGTTCGGCGCCGGGCCGCTACGCCTTCAGCCATGGATCGTGGCGGCTTGCCCGTTCACCGCCGCCTGCCCGTATCATGGCCCGCGCCCTGGCCAGGGCGAGCAGTCCGCCGCCCGGGTGGCGAAACTGGTAGACGCATCGGACTTAAAATCCGCCGGGAGCGATCCCATGCCGGTTCGATTCCGGCCCCGGGCACCAACATCCACGTTGCCATGGCGATGTCAGGCGCATTGGCGGTGCCGGACTTTATGGTTTCTTCACTGTCGTGCCTCTATACCGGATGCATAGAGAGGGGAAAATGCCGTCTGATCCGAACAAAAAGCCAGACGCAACGCGGTTGCAGTCGGATTTTTCCGATGACGCGCAATTCCGCCTCCTGGTCCAGAGCGTCACCGACTACGCGATCTACATGCTCGATGCCGATGGCTGCGTCAGCAACTGGAATGCGGGCGGCGTGCGCATCAAGGGCTACCAGGGCGAAGAGATCATCGGCCAGCACTTCTCCCGCTTCTACACCCCGGAGGACCGCGAGGCGGGCGAGCCGGAACGCGGACTGCGCGCCGCGCGCGAGCGGGGCAAGTACGAGAAGGAAGGCTGGCGGCTGCGCAAGGACGGCAGCCTGTTCCGCGCCAGCGTGGTCATCGACCCGATCTGGCAGGACGGCAAGCTGATCGGCTACGCCAAGGTCACCCGCGACATCACTGAGCGCTATGAGGCCGAATTGCGCCTGGAGGAAGCGCGCCGCGTGCTCGCCCAGTCGCAGAAGATCGAGGCGGTCGGCAAGCTGACCCTCGGCCTGGCCCATGACTTCAACAACCTGCTCACGGTGATCGTCAACAGCCTGGACCTGATCGGCACTCGGCACGCCGAGGACCCGCGCACCAGCAAACTGGTCGAGGGTGCGGCCCGCGCTGCCGATCGTGGCGCGCTGCTGACCCGCCAGTTGCTGGCGTTCGCGCGCGGCCAGCACCTGGCGCCGGAGACCCACGACATCAATCATTTGCTGGCTCGCTCCGAAGCGCTCTACCGACGCGCCTGCGACACCCACATCACCATCGACTTCCAGTCTGGCAGCGACCTGCCCAGCGTGCTGGTCGACCCGGGCCAGTTCGAGGCGGCGATCCTCAACCTGGTGGTCAATGCGCGCGACGCGATGCCCGATGGCGGTCACATCACCATCTGCACCGACCTGCACAAGTGCATTCCGCCCGGGCAGCCCGAGGCGCCCGCCGTCGCCTATGTCCGGGTCCGGGTAACCGATGCTGGTTGCGGCATGGAACAGGCTCTGCTGGACCGGGTGATCGAGCCGTTCTTCACCACCAAGGGGGTGGGCAAGGGCAGTGGCCTGGGGCTGAGCCAGGTGTACGGGTTCGCAACCCAGTCCAGCGGCTTCATCACCTTGCAAAGCGAGCCCGGCGTGGGCACCCAGGTGTCGCTGCACCTGCCGGCGATGGTGCCGTGAGCATGGGCAGCAAGGCGACGATCCTGATGGTCGACGACGACGACATGTTGCGCGACCTGATCGTCGATGCGCTGCGCGACCTGGACTACACCGTGCTGGTCGCCGAAGACGGGCCTGGGGCGATGGCCATCCTCGAGCACGGTACGCCGGTCGACGTGCTGTTCTCCGACGTCAGCATGCCCAACGGCATGTCCGGCGTGGAGTTGGCGGCGCGGGCCCGGCGACTGCGGCCCGGCGTGCCGGTGATCCTAGCCTCGGGTTTTGCCAAGGGACAGATCGACGACATCCCCCACGACGTCGCCTTCCTGCCCAAGCCGTACCGGATCCGCCAGTTGCTGGAAATCGTCGACGCCACCCGATCACCCCCCACCGCCGGATAGCACGACCGCAGCCTTGCCGCCGCCTGGTGCGGGTCGCATGCCTGCCGGGATTGCGGTTGCCGCATCCCCATCGCCGGCGCGGCTACCCGCCGGGCCAAGGCATGCGGTTTGCGTTGCCCCATGGACCATAGGCAATGCGCGCGCCAAGCGCTAAGGTTCCGCTTTCCGTCGCTGTCGGCAATTCGATGATCCGCTACCTGGCCTACATCCTGAGCATCGCCCTGGCCCTGGCGTCGCTGCTGTTGACCCGCTGGGGCGCGGGATGGTGGTGGGGCGTGGCCGCATTCGGCGCACTGGCGCTGCTCGGCACCTGGGACCTGCTGCAGAAGCGCAGCACCCTGCGCCGCAACTATCCGCTGCTTGCCCATTTCCGCTACGGGCTGGAATCGGTCGGCCCCGAGATGCGCCAGTACTTCATCGAAGGCGACACCGCCGAAGTGCCGTTCTCGCGGCAGCAGCGCTCGCTGGTCTACCAGCGGGCCAAGGGCGTCAATGACGTGGTTCCGTTCGGCAGCCAGCAGGGGGTCTACAGCGTCGACTACGAATGGATCAACCATTCGCTGGCCCCGGTGCACGTGGACTCGCACGACTTCCGCATCGTGATCGGCGCCGATACCGCCCAACCCTATTCGGCCAGCGTGTTCAACATTTCGGCGATGAGCTTCGGCTCCCTGTCCGCCACCGCGATCCGCGCCTTGAACGAGGGCGCGCGCCGCGGCGGCTTCTACCACGACACCGGCGAGGGTTCGATCTCGCCCTACCACCGCGAGGCCGGCGGCGACCTGGTCTGGGAGATCGGGTCGGGCTACTTCGGCTGCCGCAACGACGATGGCAGTTTCAACGAGGAGCGTTTCCTTGCCAACGCCTCGCTGCCGCAGGTGCGGATGATCGAGATCAAGCTGTCGCAGGGAGCCAAGCCCGGCCATGGTGGGGTGCTGCCGGCGGCCAAGGTCAGCCGCGAGATCTCGCTGACCCGCGGCGTGCCGATGGGCGTGGACTGCGTGTCGCCATCGCGGCATTCGGCCTTCTCCACGCCGGTAGGGCTGCTGGAGTTCGTCGACCGGCTGCGCACGCTGTCCGGCGGCAAGCCGACCGGCTTCAAGCTGGCCATCGGCCACCCCTGGGAGTGGTTCGGCATCGCCAAGGCGATGCAGGAAACCGGGATCCGGCCGGACTTCATCGTCGTCGACGGCGCCGAGGGCGGTACCGGAGCGGCACCGGCCGAATTCATCGACCACGTAGGCGTGCCCATGCACGAGGCACTCATGCTGGTCCACAACACGCTGGTTGGCCTGGGCCTGCGCGAGCGCATCCGGATCGGCGCGGCAGGGCGCATCACCAGCGCTTTCGACCTGATCCGGACCCTGGCGATGGGCGCGGACTGGTGCAACGCGGGGCGCGGCTTCATGTTCGCGCTGGGCTGCATCCAGTCGCAGAGCTGCCACAACGACAAGTGCCCGACCGGGGTGGCCACCCAGGATCCGAGTCGCTGGAAGCACCTGGACGTGGCCGACAAGGCGGTGCGCGTGCACCAGTACCACGACAACACACTGAAGGCGCTGCGCGACCTGCTGGGCGCGGCAGGGTTGTCGCACCCCGAACAGCTGGGGCCCGAACACATCCTGCGGCGCATCTCGCCGGTGGAAATCCGCTCCCTGGCGGCGCTGTACCGGTTCCTGGAGCCCGGCGAACTGCTGAACCGGATTCCCGAACACGCGGTTTTCCACGATTTCTGGGCCGAAGCGCGCAGCGACTCCTTCGCCCCCCCGGCCCGCACCAGCTCGCGGCGCGAGAGCAAGTCGCTCTAGGCCGAATGCAGCCGGGCCGGCGCCGATCCGGGGCGATGTGGCGGCGGCCGTGATCCGTTCCGCCGGCAAGGTTTGACCGCAAGCGCGCCGACCTTTACCATTTGCGGCCCGAAACGCACCCATTCGGGCGGTTAGCTCAGCGGTAGAGCATTGCCTTCACACGGCAAGGGTCGCAGGTTCGAACCCTGCACCGCCCACCAGTTGTACTCACCCTCGGATTCACGGGGGTTTGTGAGAAAAGGCCATTCCGCAACGGATGGCCTTTTTGCTTTTTTCGGTGCCGGGCCGGTCATCGGTGCTGGCGTTGTGCCGGAAGATACCCGGCGGCCACGCAGCTTCGCGTACCGCAGGAAAGCCGTTCCGCAGGAAAGCAGGACGTAACGGGGAATATCCAAAAACAGGGTCACACTCGACGTCCATCCAGGGTGGATGCCGGGATGCACCTTCCTCGGGACCTGATCGACAGCAAGATCGATGCCCTCGGCTCCGTGCTTCCGGCGCTGCTGGTGGGCGCGACGCTTGCCCAGGGGTGCGCGGAATTCGAGCTGCTGAGCGCGGCGCTGCTGGAGGAATGCCTTCCAGAGGACAGGGAACACGTCTGGATGCGATTGGCCGAGCTTTCCCGGAAGCTTGGGATCCCACCGGCCTGATCCATGGCGCTCGGCGACTTCCCTCAAGCCGCGGCCCCTACCGCCAGCCGGCCCTGTCCGTCCCGCCGCTATTCAAGCCGCCGGCGGCAAGCCTTTGCGCAACGGCCATTGGCGCCCTTGATGGCGGTGGCAGGACTGGCGCTGGACGGATGAGTACGCAGGCAATGGCGGCAAAGCGGCGCCGGTAGCTCGATGCAATTCGGACGCAAGCACAGGACTGACTGCCCGCTCATCGCTGCCTTAGCCCCGAGCGTGTCGTTCTTCCGTCAGCAGGCCCAGGTCACGCCGGAACGAGGCGAAGGCCTCCTCGCGGCTTGCCGCCGGTTGCCTCAGTACCCAGGACGGATGGACCGTGGCGAAGCCGCGCACGCCATCCGGCAGTTCCTGCCATGCGCCACGTTCCTGCAGGGTCCTGAAGTCACGGCCGAACAGCGCCTGTGCCGCTGTGGCGCCGAGGCAGACCACGATTTCCGGCCTGACCAGGGCCAGTTCGCGTTGCAGCCAGTCGCCACAGGCCTGCACGTGGGATCGTTCCGGATTGCGATGCACGCGAATCTTGCCGCGACGCTCGAAGCGGAAATGCTTGACCGCGTTGGTCAGGTAGAAGGCACTGCGATCCAGGCCCAGTTCCAGCAGGGCGCGGTTGAACAGCTTGCCCGCCGGGCCGACGAAAGGGCGACCACTCAGGTCTTCCTCGTCGCCAGGTTGCTCGCCGACGATCATCACCCGCGCATGCTCGGACCCTTCGCCGAATACCGTCTGCGTGGCTGGTTCCCACAGCGGGCAGCGCCGGCAGGCCAGGGCGGCGTACTTCAATGCAGCCAGGCTATCGTCCACCGGTAAAGGCGACGCCGGCGCCGGCGCTGGAATGCGCCGGCGCGGCAGTTGCGGCGCACGCTCGTCCATGTCGCGTACGCGCCTGCCGGCTTCGCGGACCAGGCCGGGCAGCAGTTGCGCTTCGGGCAGCAGCTTCCAGTACTTCTGCGGCATCTCCTGCCGCATCATCTTCGGGTTGACCCGGGCGGGATTGAAGATGTTGGAGTAATAGGTCCGCCAGAGCTCTTCCTGGGCGTCGTCGGCCGGCGCCTGCGCTCGGGTGCTGCCCGGTGCGAAGGCCAGCGACTGCCCATCCCAGTGCGCGCTTCGGTAAGGGGTGAGGATGGCCCAGCGCATGCCGGCGAAACGACGGGCGAAGAACGGCGCGACCCGGTCGACGATGAAATGCTCGGGTTCGAACCAGGCCACGTAGGCTTCGCTCTCACCGGGGACCTCGCGGAAGCGGACGAAGGCCTTCATCTTGTGGTTGTCGCGGCGCACCGCTTTTTCCAGCTCGCGTGCACGGCGCACGTCGGGATCGGTGGCCCGTTCGAGCAGGTGCGACTCTCCCTGGCCGATGCGCCACAGCATCCGGTAGAGCAGGGCGTGCCGATGCGCGTCGCGATGGCACAGCACCGCCTCGGCCAGCGACAGGAACCCGGCCGGCACGCGCGGCGCCTCGCGGATGGCGGGCAGTGTTTCCACGTCGGCGCCGGGGATCAGGCCGGCCTGGTCGTGGCCGGTCCAGGCCACGTGTTCGGGGGCGATGCCGGCGCGCAGCGCCGCGCGCGCCGTCCTGCGCCAGCTGGCGGCGTCCCAGGGCGGGTCGAGGCGTGCGCTGAACATGCCGCTAGTCGAACAGCCCCGCCTGCCGCGGGCGCGGCGCGAGCTCGGCACGCAGGCGTAGCGGGTCGTCCAGCCGCCGCCGCGGATGGTGGTCGGGCAAGGCGACGAAGGGCAGCACCTTCTTCATCGGCAAACGCAACCGGGCCAGGTCGGCTACCCGCAACGCGCCGTGCCTGCGGGAGGTGATCACGCGCGCGACATTGCGCGTTCCCATGCCGGGAATGCGCAGCAGCATTTCCTTGGGTGCGGTGTTGACGTCGACCGGAAAGCGGGCCGGATTGCGCAGGGCCCAGGCCAGCTTCGGGTCGATGTCCAGGTCGAGCATGCCGCCGGCCTCGACGGGGGCGATTTCCTCGACCCCAAAACCGTAGAAGCGCAACAGCCAGTCGGCCTGGTACAGGCGGTTCTCGCGCTGCAGCGGCGGCGCCTGCAGCGGCAGTCGCGACGAGGCGTCGGGGATCGGACTGAAGGCCGAGTAGTACACGCGACGCAGCCGGTAGTTGCCATACAGGTTGTCGGTGGTGGCCAGGATGGAGCGGTCGTCGGCGTCGTCGGCGCCGATGATCATCTGCGTGCTCTGTCCGGCCGGCGCGAACTTCGGTGGCTTGGCGCGCAGGGTCCCGGTCACCTTGCGTGAATCCTTGCGCGCTTCCTTGCCTTCCTCGATCCGCCAGCGCAGGTCGCCCATCGCCGCGCGGATCCGTGGCTGGCTCTTCTCAGGCGCCAGGTGCGCCAGCCCGCCTTCGGTCGGCAGTTCCACATTGATGCTCAGGCGGTCGGCATGGCGGCCTGCCGCGGCCATCAGTTCGGGGCTGGCGTCGGGAATGGTCTTGAGGTGGATGTAACCGGCGAACCTGTGGTCTTCGCGCAGGCAGCGGGCCACCTCCACCATCTGCTCCATGGTGTAGTCGCTGTCGCGGATGATGCCGCTGGAAAGGAACAGCCCCTCGATATAGTTGCGCTTGTAGAAGTCCAGGGTCAGCTGGACCACTTCCTGCGGGGTGAAGCGCGCGCGGGGCACGTTGCTGGAGACCCGGTTGACGCAATAGGCGCAATCGAAGATGCAGAAATTGGTCAGCAGGATCTTCAGCAACGACACACAGCGGCCGTCCGGCGTGTAGGAGTGGCAGATGCCCATGCCCTCGGTGCTGCCGATGCCGCCGGTGCCGACCGAGTTGCGCTTGTCCGCGCCGCTGGAGGCGCAGGACGCGTCGTACTTGGCGGCGTCGGCCAGGATCGCGAGCTTGTCGAGGATCTTCACTTGGCGACCTTAAAGCCGGCGCGTCTCAATCAGTGAGACCCGGCCAGGCCGCGGCGGCGTCGCCGGATCGGATCGGGCGAGGCTGCGGGTGGCGCCATCGCAACTGCTGGGCGCGGGTCGATCACGGTGCATGAACCGCGCCTGGGCAATGGTAGTGGGCACAGAGAATGGCAGGTGACCCATGAAGCAGGAGTTCTTCCGTTTCGGCCGCGGCTTCCGCCTGGGCCCCAGCCTGGGCCAGGTCCAGGCCGCGCAGATGGTGCTGGAGCCCGGCGGCTGCGAGGGCGGCCCGCACAACCGGCACCGCGGTGCCGACCAATGGCTGTTCGTGGTCGAAGGCTGCGGCCTCGCGGTCGTCGAAGGCAGGCGGCTGCGGCTCAAGCCGGGAAGCTTGGTGGTCATCGCCCACGGCGAACGGCACGAGGTCCGCAATACCGGCACCGGCTTGCTGAAGACCCTGAACCTGTACAGCCCCCCGGCGTACGACGGCGACGAGAACGAACTGCCCGCCGGGCGCGCCTGAGGTGGCCGCCGTGCGTGAGACCGGAGAGACCGACATTTACGACGTCGCCATCGTCGGGGGTGGGCCGGCAGGCCTGACCGCGGCGACCTACCTGCGGCGGTTCCACCGCAGGTGCCTGATCCTGGACGCGGGCAGGAGCCGCGCGCGCTGGATTCCGGAAAGCAACAACTGCCCCGGCTTTCCCAGCGGGATCTCCGGCGTGGAGCTGCTGCGGCGGATGCACGAGCAGGCGGCCGCGTTCGATGCGGTGCTCGAGCCGGTGTGCGTGGACGCGGTCGAGAAACTGGCAGACGGATTCCGCCTGCGGGCCGGCGCGCACAGCTGGCAGGCCCGCTGCGTGATCCTGGCCACGGGACTGGCCGACCGCATGCCGGACTATCCCTGGGTGAAAGAGGCGCTGGCCAAGGGTGCGCTGAGGTTCTGTTCGATCTGCGACGCCTACGAGGCCACCGACCAGCGCATCGGCGTGCTCGGTCGCTCCGCGGACATCGCCACCCACGGCCTGTTCCTCAGGTCGTACTCCGAACAGGTCTATCTGCTGCCGGTCGACGAAGCGGACCCGGCGGGGCAGGCGCTGGCGACGGCGCTGCAGGCTGGGGTCAGGCTGCTGCCCGCCGGCGGACGCCTGGAGTTCGACGGCACCCGCTGTGCGTACCGGGACAGCGACGGGCTGGTGACGGAGCTCGATACGGTCTATCCGTTCCTGGGTTCGATCACCAGCGCGGAGCTTGCGCGCGCAACGGGCGTCGAGCTGGTGGACGGGGAGATTCCGGTGGACGGGAACCAGATGACCCGGGTGGACGGACTGTTCGCCATCGGCGACGTGGTCAGCGGCCTAAACCAGATCGCCGTGGCCGTGGGCCAGGCCGCCAAGGCGGCGACCTGCATCCACAACCTGCTGCCGCATCGACCCCGGCAGGCGCCGGCGCGTTGAGCGCCGGACCCGGAGTGGACTACGATCGCGGCCCCACGACACCTCCCCCAAGGACATGCCCATGAACACGAATAGCGACGCCGCGGACCTCCCGATCGCGGAAGGACGGCGGACCGAGACCGCCACCCTGGCCGGTGGCTGCTTCTGGGGCGTGGAGGAGATCCTGCGCGCGGTACCGGGGGTGATCGACACTGATGTCGGTTACACCGGCGGCTGGCTGGAGAACCCGACCTACGACGACACCCATGACAGCAAGTCCGGGCACGCCGAGGCGATCCGGGTCACCTTCGATCCGGCCGTGCTCAGCTACGAAGAGCTGCTGGAGAAGTGGTTCTTCAAGCTGCATGACCCGACCACGCTCAACCGCCAGGGCAACGACGTGGGCACCCAGTACCGGTCCGCCCTGTTTCCGGCCACACCCGAGCAGGCGGCCACCGCCGAGACGGTGATCGCGCGGGTGAATGCATCAGGCAAATGGAAACAGCCCGTCACCACCTCGATCGAACCGGCATCGACCTGGTACAGCGCCGAGGCCTACCACCAGGACTACCTGCGCAAGCATCCCGGCGGCTACAGCTGCCACTTCATGCGCGACTAGGGTCGCCTGACGCAGCAGCCAGGAACCGAAGGCCGGCCGTTTGCCGGCAATTGATCAGCGAGCCGGGTCGTCGCGCGACGCCGGCGCATCCGCCGCGGCCGAAAGCGAGGTGGCCAGGTCCACCAGTTCGGCGGTCCAGTCCTCCGCGTAGGCCTGGCATTGCTCGCGCAGCAAGGGGCTGTGGCGGACGTCCGACGGGGCCAGCGGCACGTAATCCGGCGCCTCGTCCAGCACCCTGCGCCAGCATTGCAGCAAGCCGGCGGGATCCGGATGGCTGCGGACCAAGGCCTGCAACGCCAGCCGATAGACGTGCAGTTGCGCCTGCAGGCCGCTCAGCGCTTCTTCGAGGGAACGGTCCATGATGGTCTCCGTGCAGGGCCATCCGGGCATGGGTTCCCGGATGGCCCCGGCGCCTCACGAATTGAATACCTTGTCGACCTGGATCCGGCGCGGCGTGGTTTCCGGCCGCTTCGGAATGACGATCTCGAGCACGCCGTTCCGGCCTGTCGCGGAAATGCCTTCCGGGTTGGCGCTGTCGGGCAGGGCGAAACGGCGATGGAACATGCCGTGCCGGCGTTCGATCCGCGAGAACGAATCGCCTTCGTTTCCGCCCTCGATATTGCGTTCGCCCTTGATGGTGAGCATGCCCTTGTCCATCTGCACTTCGATGTCCTGCGGCTCTACGCCGGGAATGTCGGCCAGCAGGACGAAGCGGCCGGCTTCTTCGCGGATATCCACCCGTGGCACCCATTGGCTGGTGACCACGGAGGAGTCCTCGGTGGATTCCGGCTGGAAGATATTGCCTTCGAACATGCGGTCGAACAGCTGCCGCAAGGGATCGGTGCCAAGGTTCTGATTGGGCCACTGCGGGTGGCGGACCAGGTTCCTGTTCATGACGAGTCTCCAGAGGTTCGGACGGACCGCCCGTCCGCCGCACCATCTGGGATTGGCGCGAACATTTTCAACGCCGCGGAAACGGGTGGCGTTGAATCACGGTTCAGCCGCCGATGGGCGGGGAAGATCCACACCTGTTTCCCGCATCAATCGATGCGATAGACGCGCGCCTTGGGCAGGTCTTCGTCCAGTTGCAGGAACCAGCGTCCGGCGATGCCGGGGATCACGCTGACTTCCGGAGACTCCAACGGCGCGCGCAACTTCATTTCGCCCTTGAGCACCTTCCAGCGCTGGCCGTTCTCCAGCACGAACACAGTGCCCGGCTCCCAGCCCGCGACCTTGTCCGCGATCCGGCTGTGGACCGGCTCGTCGCCGAGCCCGACCAGGGCCGAAGAAGCCTCGCGCCTGGCCTGGGCCTCGGCCGTGCCTTCCTCCACGGCCCTGGCCACGTCATCGCGCAGCAGCCGGTTCAACAACTCCAGTTGTCTCGGCGACAGGCCGTCCAGGCCGGTGGCGTGCAGTTGCGCGGCATCCAGGCGCCGTTCGATATCGACATAGGCCGGGCCGGCCGCCGCGTCCACGGATCCAAGGGCCAGGACCACTGCCACCGCCGCCTTCGATGCTGCCCGCATGCGCATTGCTCCCATGTTGAAACCGGCCATGTGACAGCCGGGCAACAAGTTTGCGTCGGCGATGTTGCAGGGCGATGACCGCGCCCGCGGCGCGCCGGTGCGGTCGTCGGCCGCTCGCGGCACGGGCGGCCGGGCCGGTCCCGTGGCCATGCGTCGTTGGTGGAGTAAGCTGAACGCTTCGAGGGACGACGGCTACGACCATGTCCAGCGGGGATCCAGGCCTGCAGCAGCCAGCACGCCCCAGCGTGTTCCTGAGCTATTCCCGGGCCGATCAGCAACAGGCACGGATCCTGGCCCGCGCCCTGGAAGAAGCCGGCTTGCAGGTCTGGTGGGACACGCTGATCGAAGGTGGCGCGGCTTTCGCCAGGACCATCGAGGCCGCGCTTGCCGCCAGCGATGCTGTGGTCGTGCTCTGGTCCCGGAACTCGGTCGCGTCGGACTGGGTGCTGGACGAAGCCGCACGCGGCCGCGACCTGAAGAAACTGGTGCCGTTGTCGATCGACGGGACGGAACCGCCGATGGGGTTCCGCCAGTACCAGTCGATTGCGCTCACTTTTCCGAAGGGCCACATCGACCCGGCCTCGATGCAGGCGGTCATGCGCGCGGTGCTGCCGCTGGCCGGCCACGAACCCGTGCCGCGGACCGCGATGCGGCCGCCGTCGCCGGACCCCTTGCGTCGCGGCCTGCTGGCCGGTGGCGTGGTCGCGGCGGCGGCCGCGACCGCGACAGGCGTATGGGGCTGGCGCTGGCGGCGGGGCTGGTTCGATCCGACGCCCGAGGCGGAGGGCAGCGTGGCGGTGCTCCCGTTCGAGAATCTCAGCGGCGACCCGAAGCAGGCCTATTTCTCCGATGGCCTCTCCGAGGAAGTGCGCGCGACCCTGGCCCGCAACCGCAGGCTCAAGGTCATGGCCCAGGCGTCCTCGGCCAGGTTTCGCGCCAGCGACGAAGGCGCGGTGAAGATCGCCGCGCAACTGGGCGTGGCCTTCCTGCTCGATGGCAGCGTGCGCTGGGCGGGCGATACCGTGCGCGTGGCCGCCGACCTGGTCGACGGACGCACCGGCTTCAGCCGTTGGACCCAAGTGTTCGAGCGGCGCATCGACGATGTGTTCGCGGTGCAGAGCGAGATCGCCGACACCGTGGCAGCGGCGCTGGCCGCGCGCGTCGCCAACCCGGGCACGCCGACCCAGCAGCGCGCGGCTTCGGGCGGCACCACCGACGTGGCCGCCTTCGATGCCTACCTGCGCGGGCGCGCGCTGTACGAGACCGGCAACGACGAGGCCTCCGAACGCGAGGCGCTGGCCCTGTTCGATGCGGCCATCGCCCTGGATCCGGGGTATGCGGCCGCCCATGCGGCCCGCTCATTGGCCTTGACCACGCTGGCCAACCAGTACGTGCGCGTCGGCCAGCATGCGGCGATGTACGACCAGGCAGTGGCGGCGGCCCAGCGCGCCATCGCGCTGGCGCCCGGGTATGCAGGCGCCCATTCCATGCTCGGTTTCGTGTTGTTCCAAGGCCGCCTGGATGCCCGTGCGGCACGCGCGCCGTTCGAGAAGTCCAGCGTACTGGGTGCGGGCGAAGCGACCGTGCAGGCGCGCTGGGCCCAGTACTGCGCGCGCACCGGCCGCGTGCGCGAGGCAGCCGAGGCGATCGGGCGGGCGCTGGCCCGCGACCGCTTGAATGCTCTGATCCACCGGGCCGCCGGGACCATCGAGTACGCGGCGCGCCGCTTTGAAGCGTCAATCCCGCCGCTGCGCAAGTCGTTGCAGATGAACCCGCGCATGGCGCGCGCGCATGCCGCGATCGGCGATGCACTCGTCAACCTGGAAGACCTTGTCCAGGCGCGCGCCGAATACAGCGCCGAGCCGGTGCCGGACTTCCGCCTGACGGGGCTGGCGATCGTCGAGCACCTTGGCGGCCAGCACGCCGCCGCACGCGCGGCGATGGATCGACTGGTGGCCGAACTCGGCGACACCGTCCTGTACCAGCAGGCGCAGGTGCTGGCCCAGTGGGGCGATCGGGAAGCGGCAATCGAGCGGCTGCTGAAAGCGCGGGCCGCGGGTGACTCCGGCCTGATCTATGCGCGCAACGATCCCTTCCTGGATCCGCTGCGCGGCGACCCGCGGGTGAATGCCCTGCTAACCGGGATAGGCTTCGATGCCTGAGCCACGCAACGGGCCCCGGTGGCGGTCGCAGGCCGCCGGTTGTGGGGCGCAGGTGGCGGTGCAAGAATGCGGCGCGGCTCGCGACAACGGGCATGCGAAGGAAAAATCAGGGGTCCTGCTTCAACCTTCCCGAGGGTGGTTGCCATGAAGATCACGAAACTGGCGTTGGCTGTCATTGTGTTGTGCGGCGCCTTGTCGGCCTGCAAGCCCGAGGCCGCCGCGCCGGTGGCAGAGGCCCCGGCGCCCGTGGCGGCCGATCCCGCCCCTGCACCGGAGGTCGTCCCTGAGCCTGTTCCGCCCACTGGCGTCGCGCCGGCGGCCACCGACGCCGCTGCCGTGGAAGAGGATGAGGATGAGGACTTGCCGCATTCGGGCGGGGACAAGGTCGGAACCGGGACCGGGCCCGGCCACTGAGCGGTCGATAGACACACCTGCGAGGCCTGGGCGGGTTTCGTCCTCGCAGCTGTGGCTGCGGCGCACCCGGCGTCGCGCTGTCGTGCGCCGCGCCGCGTGCCCGGAATCGGCCGGCCGTTGCCGGTGGCCTGACTCAGGGCAGGCTGTTCTTCCCGGGCGGCAGCGCCATCGCCTGCTTGATCCACTGCGTGTAACGGTCGACCCGCGTGTACACGCCGGGTCGGCCGTCTCCCGCGCAGGCCTTCTTGCCCCAGCTGACGATGCCGACCAGCAAAGGCGTGCCGTTGGTCAGGATGACCGGTCCGCCGCTGTCGCCGCGGCAGGTGGACTTCTTGGGGTGGGCGGCGCAGAACACCCCGTCCTTGATCTTCTGCGGGCCATAGCCGGGGCGTTGCTGGCAGGCCGCATTGGGCATCGCCTGCAGGTCGACCCGCAACAGGACCGCGTTCATGGTATTTGCGCTGTCGCTGCTGCCGGTCACGCCCCAGCCGGTGGCCGAGACCGGAACCGCGGGCTGCAGTGGCTTGTCGTTGACCGGGATCTGCCGGATCCGTCGCGAATCGATCGGCACCGGCTTGCCATCGGGCACGATGTGGACCAGCGCGATGTCGTTGGCGTACATGTTGGGCGGGTGGTTCACGTCGTTGCTGGCCGCGTTGTACTGCGAGTGACGGACGATCCGGTCGATCCTGTAGAGCGCGCCGTCGTCACGTGAAATATCCTGCGCGCCCAGCCGGACCTTGAAGCCCAACTCGACCTCCTGCTGGTCGATGCAATGGGCGGCGGTCAGCACCCAGTCGGGGGCGATCAGCGAGCCGCCACAATAGTGCTGGCGCTGCCAGCCGGGACGCTTGTCGTTCGCCTTGGGCGGTGCGCCGGGATACAGGATCTGCGCCTGCCAGGGCACCGACATGGCGGCCACCGGCAGGCCGCCGTAGGCATACACCGTGTCCTCGTCGTCGCCGGGCTGGCGCGGCGGCTTGCCAGCGCCCTTGCCCGGCGTGCGCCGGGTGGTGCGGATCGTCGCCACGCCGCCGCCCGGCGAATCCCCGGTTTCGGCATCGCCGGCATCGTCTTCCTCGATGACCTGCCAGATCTCCTGGTCGGCGCCGAAGCGGGCATGGTCGATGGCGATGACGTCATCGGCTTCATCGCCATCGTCGATCACCCACGCGCCGGCCCATGCATCATCCTCATAGTCCTCGCCCGGAGGCATGTCTTCTTCGGAGTTCGCGTCGTCGTCTCCCCCGCCGTCCGCCTCCGCCGCCATCGGTGCATCGGCGTCGTCGTCCGCTCCGGCGGAAGCGTCCGGCCCGTCAGCTTCCTCGCCCGCACCGGCTTCCTCATCCGGGTCCGGCGTGGCTACGGAAACGGCGTCCTCTTCCTCGTCGGCATCGGCATCGGCATCGGCATCGGCGGACACGTCGTCTTCCGCCTCGGGTTCAGGCTCCTCAAGGTCTGCATCGTCCTCCCCATCGTCCGCTTCGGTCTCGACCTCGGCTTCATCATCTGCCTCTGCCTCGTCCTGCTCCTCGGCGTCGTCGGATTCCGGCTCATCCTGCTCTTCGTCGTCCTGGACGCCGGCCAGGGCCAGTGCCTGGGATATCGGAAACGCGCTGGAGGCATGGGGCCAGCCGAGCAGCGCGGTCAGGAAACCGGCGGCCAGCAGCGGGATGCCGGCATGGGTAAGCGGCTTGGGCATGGCGACTTCCTCGGCTGGAATGGTGGATTGGGCGCCTGCAGATGGGGACAGTCAAGCCACAACGCAGATGCGATCCAGCCGCGCAGTTGCTGCCCGCGCGGGCTGGCCGGCCCTTTCCAAAAACCGCGTTATGGGCCCGATTGGCCGGGTCCGACAATCGCCGCTGCAATGGCCGGCAGAAGCACAACTGCTTTCGATGTGGCTCCCGCGGATGCGCGCAGAAGCAAGTTCCGGGGGTGGACGCGTGGTTCGTTGACGCAGCGTTCGCGACTGCTTAACCGGCCTGTACGCAAAGTGGGGTCCTTCCAGCTGCAAGGCGCACGCAAATGAACAACATCCCCAATGATGCCGTTGTCGTGGTCGCCGACGGGCAGGGAGCACGGGTATTCCGTAATCGTGGCGATGGACATTCGGTGTCGCTGCACCAGTACGAGCTGCGGGAACTGGTGAACATGAATGACGATGGTCCTGCCGGCAGCATGCCCGGCGAATCGACCGGCAAGCAGATCGACGAGGCCACGTTCGCCAAGCAACTGGCGCACGGTCTCAACCAGGGCGCGTTGAAGGACCAGTACGAACACCTGGTGCTGGTCGCCGATCCGATCACCCTGGGTCGGGTCCGGCCCCTGCTGCACAAGGAAACCGCCCGCCGGATGGTGGCTGAAGTGAGCAAGACGCTCACCAACTCACCACTGGCCGATATCGAGCGTGCCCTGTCCTAGGCGCCGGCATGGGTTATCAGACCGACTATGCCGCCGCCGAGCCGGCGCGCAGCGCCGTCGAGGCGCTGCCTGGCGTGGTCGTGCTTGAATTCGGTGCGCCGTGGTGCGGCCATTGCATGGCCGCACAGCCCGCGCTTGCGGCATTGCTGGAGCCAAAACCCGGGATCCATCACCTCAAGATCGAGGATGGCCGCGGCAAGCCGCTGGGGCGGTCGTTCACGGTCAAGCTCTGGCCCACCGTGGTCGTGCTGCGCGATGGCGTGGAAGCGGCGCGGGTGGTGAGGCCGCGCACCGCCGCAGACCTGGAGCAGCTGGAAGCAGTCCTGTAAGCGTTGCTCAGGGCACCGCGGCTTCCAGGATCCGCAGTCCCAACGCCGCGGTGTCCTCCGCTTCACGCTCCTGGGTCGCCTTGCACTGTTGTTCCAGCATCGGGCAGTGCGCGCTCATGTAGTCGATCTCCAGGTTCAGTCGCTCGACCAGGAAATCGACGAACGCGCGTACCTTGGGTGACTGGGTGTGGCCGCGCGGGAACACCGCGTTGAGTTCGTACTCGCCTCCGATCCAGCCAGCCAGCACCCGTTGCACGTGGCCCATTTCCACGAACGGCTTGACCATTACGTCGGGGGCGATCATCACTCCTTCGCCGCACAGCAGGGCACCCTTGAGCGCGGCCGGGTCATTGGCCACCAAGATGGGATTGACCGCGAACAGCTGGTCGCTGGAGCCGTCGTTCAAGCTCCACTGGAAGTTGTTGCCCTGGCGATGCTTGGGCATGGCCAGGACGCGATGGTGTTGCAGGTCGCCGGGATGCAGCGGCTCGCCATGCTTGGCCACGTAGCTGGTGGCTGCATAGACCTGGGTGCGCAGGGTGCCGAGGCGGCGCGCGACCAGGTTGGAGTCGGGCAGGTTGCCGATGCGCAGGGCGACGTCGATTTCGCCACCGATCAGATCCAGGGGCTCGTTGCTGAGGATCATCTCGACCCGCACTTCCGGATGGCGGGCATGGAATTCGCCCAGCAGCGGCGCGATCTTGTCGATGCCGATGGAGTAGGGCGCAGTGAACTTCAGCCAGCCGCGCGGGCCGGCGTGCAACTGGCTGACCGCGCTTTCGGCTTCGGTCAGTTCCCGGGCGATGCGCTGGCAGTGTTCGAAATAAACGTTGCCGGCCTCGGTCAGGCCCAACTTGCGCGTGGTGCGATGCAGGAGTTGCGCGCCCAGGCGCGTTTCCAGTTCCTGCACCTTGCGGCTGACGGTGGTCTTGGGAAGCCGAAGTGAATTGGCGGCGGCGATGAAGCTGCCGTGCTCGACCACCTTGACGAAGATCAGGGTGTCGTTGAGATCGTGGCTCATGGGGGGGCTCCGGACGAAGGCGGTGCGATTGGACCGTCGGCGGGATGATTATTCCCTTTAATCCAGACTAATCAAGTCCTTTTTACAGGTCTATCTTGGCGCCTCGCTTCCAGAAGGACCCAATCCGCCATGTTCCTGCTCCGACTCCTTCGCCCCAGGCCGTCTGCGGAGAATGCCGAGCAGGCAACGTTTTCCGCGTTACACAAGCTGGCCGAGCGTAGCGCGGCCGCGGGTTTCCGCGAGTTCACGGTGCCCCGGCAGAAGCAGGGCGGCGGGGTGATGCAATGGGGGCGCAGGGGCCAGGGCAAGCGCCGCCCAAATGGGATTATCCCGTCGGCGGGAGGAAAAGTCCCGTGAGCGGGATATTGAATCCAGAGGTCCTGGTCCTGGGCGCAGGCGGCGCGGTCGGTTCGGGCGTGGTCGGGGCCCTGCTGGAGGCCGGCAGCCCGGTCCTGGCGGTCGGCCGCGACGGCCCACGCATGCAGGCGCTGGGCGAACATTTCGCCGACGAGCCCGCGCTGGAGTTGATGGAGTCCGCTTGCATCGTCGACGACGTCAGCGCAGCCGCACTGGTGCAGCGCCTGCGCACCCGCAAGCGTCCCTTGCGCGCCGTAGTCGCCAGCCTGGCCGGTCCGCTGGAAAGCGGCCGCCTGCTCGACAGGCCCAGCGGATTCCTGCTGCGCAAGTTCGAGGAGGACCTGGTCCCGCACCTGGCCGCCGCCCGCCACCTGATCCCCTTGCTCGGTGAACAGGAGGGCGCGTCGCATTACGTGCTGATCGGCGGGCCGCACGCCGAATGCGGCTGGTCCGGCTATGGCCATGCTTCGATCTCCGCCGCGGCGTTGCGAATGCTGACCCACGTGCTGCATGAGGAGGCGCAGGCATTCGGCGTGCGCGTGCAGATGCTGTCGGTGGACAAACCCCTGGCTACCCCCGACAACGCACGCAATGCCTGCGCCGAATGGCCCAGCGCCATGGCCGTGGGCCGGCACGCGGTATCGCTGCTGACCGGCACCGAGCGCGCCCGCGCGGTGGTTCCTTTCGACGCTGGCCGCGCCCTGACGCCGCCACGCGCGCTGTTCTCCGAATTCTCCTTCCCCTTGTCCAAGCGAGAGACCCACTCATGAACATTCCTTCCCTGATCGGCAATCACGCAATGCGAACCACCTCGCTCGGCGTGCTGCTGGCCCTGTCCGTCGCCGTGCTGGCCGGCTGCAGCGGCCAGGCAGCCGAGAACGCCCAGCCCCCGCCGCCCGCAGTCAGTGCGGCCACCGTGCTGGTCAAGCAGATCAGCCAGTGGGACGACTTCAGCGGTCGCGTGGAAGCGGTGGAAACCGTCGACCTGCGCCCGCGCGTCTCCGGCTACATCGACCGCGTGAACTACGAGGAAGGCCAGGAAGTCCGCAAGGGCGACGTGCTCTTCACCATCGACTCGCGCAGCTACCGTGCGGAGCTGGCGCGGGCGCAGGCCGAACTGGCCCGCGCCCGCAGCCAGGCCGAGCTGGGCCGCAGCGAAGCGGCGCGGGCGAAAAAACTGGCCGAACTGCAGGCGATATCGACCGAGACCTATGAGCAGCGCCGCTCGGCGGCTGCCGAAGCGCAGGCGAACGTGGCCGGCGCGCAGGCTGCAGTCGACGCGGCCCGCCTCAACCTGGAGTTCACCCAGGTGCGCGCGCCGATCAGCGGCCGCGCCGGCCGCGCGCTGGTCACCGCCGGCAACCTGGTCAGCGCCGGCGATGCCGCGAGCGTCCTGACTACGCTGGTTTCGCTGGACAAGGTGCACGTGCACTTCGACACCGACGAGCGCACCTTCCTGCATTACGCCGAACTGGCGCGGAAGGGCGAGCGCCCGAGCGAGAACGGCGCAGGCGTGCCCGTGCAGGTCGGCCTAGTGGGTGAGGAAGGGTTCCCGCACACCGGGCTGGTGGATTTCCTCGACAACCAGGTCGACCGCGCCACCGGAACCATCCGCGCCCGCGCGCTGCTCGACAACGCAGGCCGCGAGTTCACCCCCGGCCTGTTCGCGCGGGTCCGTGTCCTGGGCAGCGGCCGGTTCCAGGCGATGCTGGTCGACGACAAGGCGGTGCTGACCGACCAGGATCGCAAGTACGTGTACGTGGTCGATGGCAAGGGCCAGGCCCAGCGCAAGGACGTGCAGCTCGGACGCATTGCCGGCGGCCTGCGCATCGTCGAGGCGGGATTGGCCGCCGGCGACAAGGTGATCGTCAGCGGCGTGCAGAAAGTCTTCTTCCCCGGCATGCCGGTGCAGGCGAAGGTCGTGGCGATGGGTG